>JANQJV010000281.1 GCA_028281465.1 Azospirillaceae bacterium
CACCGGCGTGCACACGAGGCCGACGAGGCGTCGGCGCTCCCACAAAGGCCTCCCCGGATGGACCCGTTTGCCCAACGGCACCGTTCGTTTCTTGTTAGAATTCCGACGGTTTGCCGCAGGCCCGTTTGCTGGGGCAGCTTGTGCAGGCGCCGCCACGGCGGGTGAAGCGGCGGACCAGGAAAACGGCGGCGAGGATGACCACGGCGGCGACGGCGAGAAGCTGCCAAAGGTCACTGCTGCCGCTTTGCACGACGGCAGCAATGCTATCGGAGGTGTGACGCGAGGTTTCCATACTGATCACGTGCTGGTTTGCGGCAGAGGCGCCGCCGGCCGACTGCGCCAATCACCGGCCAAGCCGACGATCACCAGCATCGCCAGGGCGGCCAGATAGGTCGTGGTCATGGCTGTGACGGCATCGACACCGACGGCCGTGCCGAGACTGTAGACCGCACTGGCGACGCCGAGCCCGAGGGCGGTTGGGAAGGCAATGGAAAACAGCATCCAACGGTATGATCCCGTTTGTACGTGCACCATGATTGTCGTGGCCAGGCACGGTGGGTACAGAGCGAAGAACAGGATCACCGCGAGAGCGGCCAGCGCGCCGCGTCCGTCCGTTCCGCCGGCGCCATGGGCGACGCGTTGCTCCAACGACTGGTTTTCGTCTGCGCCGTCTTGGAACAGCACACCCAAGGTGGCGACGCTGCTTTCGCGTGCGGCAAAGGAGCTGAGCAAGGCGACATTGATCTTCCAGTCGAAGCCGGCGAACTGCGTCACCGGCTCCAGGCTGCGTCCGATCCGCCCCAGAACGCTGTTGACGATGCGGGTCTCGCGCATCTCCCGGCGCAACGCCTTGCGGGCCGAGGCGAGGTTGCGCAAGGCCCGACTGGCCGCGCGTTCCGCCCGGTCACGCCCGGGCGCCACGAAGACCATGAGGTCGGGGAAGCGAGCCCGGAAATCAGCGTCCGCCGTGTTGCGGTCGGCATTCAGCCGCGTCGCTCGGTAGGCGTCGTAGGCATTGACGAGCCCGACCAACCGCTGGGGAGGCACCTGCTCGGCGAAGGGAGTGCGGGCGAGTGCGGCCTCGAAATCCGAGATGGCGGCCTGTCCGCGGGCTTCGAAGGCCTCCTGCTCGGTTTGGCTCAGGCCCGGCAAATGCAGAAGCGTGAACACCACCACCGCAACCGCAATCACCACCGTGCCGACCTTTTGGACATACACCCAGGTGCGCTCGACCGCCCGCAGCGCCACGCCGCGGACGGTTGGCCACTGATAATTGGGCAGTTCCATGATGAAGGGGGCCGTTTCCAGCCCGCTGAGCACGGTCGTCGACAACAGCTTGGCCACCAGGAGGGCGGCAATCAGCGTGATGGTGGCGATGTAGAACATCATCAGCGACATGCTGTCCGCAAAATAGACACCGAGCAGAAGCGTATAAAGCGGTACTTTGGCCAGGCAGTTCATGAACGGCGCGGTGAGGATCGTTGCCATGCGGGCGCGGTGGTCGGGGATGCTCCTGGTCGCCATCACACCGGGGACGGCGCAGCCGCCGGCGAACACGCCGCTTAGCACGTAGGGCAATGTGGATTGGCCATGCAGCCCGAAGCGACGCAGCAGCCGGTCCAGGATCACCGCGATCCGGGCCATGTAGCCGCTATCTTCGAGCACGGCGATCAGGCTGAACAGGATCAGGAAAATTGGCACATAATTGAGCAGGGTGTTGGCGCTGTCGACCAGCCACAAGCCGAGCGCGCGAAGCAGCGGATCGTAAAGAAACCCGGCCTCCGGCAGAATGCCGGCGGCAAACGCCCGCCACGTGGCCAAGACGGGCCAAGTGTAATGGGTCACCTCGTAGCCTTGCACGATCGACAGCTCATAGACAGTCGCGATGACGCCGAGCAACACGACCGGGGCGAGCCAGCGATTGAGCACCACGGCATCAATGCGGTCGCTCCAGGTGCGGCGTACCCGGGTACCCCGGTCCAAGACGGCCGTTTCGATCGCACGCACCGCCTGCTCGCGGCTGCTGGCGATCTGATCGGCGATCGTGACTCCCTCGGCGGTTTCGAAGTCGGCACGGGCCCGGTCGATCTGTGCCAGGATGGCGTCCGGCTCCGGCACGTGGGTGCGCAGGAGGCGCATGGCTTCGGCATCGCAATCGAGCAGACGTGTGGCAAGCCAGCGTGGCGGGCAATGATCGGCGAGCGACGGGTGGCGCGTGAGCGCCTCGGTCACGCCGGTGACCGCCGGCTCCATGGCACCGTAGTCGATGACCAGGGGCGGCGGTGCATCCGAGATCGTCGCCCGGGCTATGATGGCATCCTTCAGCCGAGCGCCCCCTTCACCGCGCCGGCCCACCGTGGCCACCACCGGGGCGCCGAGGTGCCCGGCCAGGGCGTCGGTATCGATGACGACCGAGCGGCGCGCCGCCACGTCCATCATGTTGAGCGCGACCACCACGGGCAACCCCAGCTCGCGCAATTGCACGGTGAGGCGCAGGCTGCGGCGCAAGCTGGACGCATCGGCCACATTGACCACCACGTCCGGCTGTTCCAGCAATAGGAAATCGCGCGCCACACGTTCCTCGAGCGAGAACGAGGTCAGACCATAGGTGCCGGGCAGATCGACCAGCTCGATCGCATGGCCACCGTGGCTGAAGGTGCCGGTTTTCTTTTCGACGGTGACGCCCGGGTAATTGGCGACATGCTGGCGCGCCCCGGTCAACAGATTGAATAGGGTCGATTTGCCCGCATTCTGTTGGCCGCCCAGGGCGACCAGAAGCCGCCGGGCGTCTGCGCTCGCCGTTTCGGTCACGGCCAGGGCTGGCCGGCTACAATTTGGATAGCTCGCGCGGGTCAGTCCGAGGCGCCAGCGCCGCTCAGCCATGGGTTTCCACCTCGATGCGTGCCGCTTCGTCGCGCCGCACGGCCACCGTGTCGTCGCCGATGCGCAAGGTCATCGGGTCGCCCAAAGGCGCCATGCGCACCATGGTGATGTCGCCACCGGGCACGAAGCCGAAGTCCAACAGCCGACGCAGCACGGCGCCCTGGCTGCGCACCCGGACGATGCGGACGCGCCGCCCCGGCGCGATGGTATCGAGTGTCGTCATGGGCTTTGTGCCATTCTTCTCAGTGTTGCACGTCGATCAAAGCCCCTCTCCCTTTTGGGAGAGGGGTTCGCTGTGAGGATGTTTCGTTTTTTGTGGCAACCCTGTGCACCCATGTGCTGGGGCGCCAGCCTCTCCCGCGCCACCGTTGCGGGAAAGACCCCAAGTTACTTCATGTCGTACGCCCGCACCCAGATCACCGCGTCCTGGGACAGCTCCTTGCCCTCATGTTCTGTCTCCGGCCCGACGCCCAGGGCGCAAAAGCCCCAGAAACCGGCGCGCGGCAGGCCGAAGGTGAAGGTACCCGTGGCGTCGGCGAAGATCGTCATGGTGATGAAGGCATCGGACGGCGGCGTGATCTGACCGTCCGGATCGAACATGTTGGTATCAAGCACCGGTGGGTGGTTGAGATATTCCACTTCGATCTCGGCAAATGGAACCGGCTCGCCGGTGCTCAACACCTGGCCGGAAAAGCTGCCGCCGGCGTACAGGGCGTACGGTTTGGCCAAGGGCCGGATTTCGGCCGGTAGGTCCAGGGTTTCTTCCCAGCCGGTCGGCACCCCGCCCTTGTTGACGAAGCTCTTGGTGATTTGCTGAATGTAGATGTCTTCACCGGCCTCGTAATAGGGCGACGGGATCAGCGCCATGATGTAGTCGCCGTTGCGCCGCACCGGGAGGATGCCTGCAAAGCCGGCGGCGGCATTGTGGCCGCCAGTCCAGGCGATCGGCGCGAGGTCTGCCTTAAGATCGGTGCGTTTGCCACGCAGCACGAAATAGAATTCGAGCGGTTCGCCCATGGCCATGACATGGCCGTTTTCGGCCGGGTGGGCGAATACCAGGCGCAACGGCAGGGCGCCGGGCCGGCTGACGTTGACGTCGGGCGTGTAAACCAATTGGAAGTGAGCTTGCGCCGCATCGGCAGCACAGATGAGAGCAGCCGCGAGAAGGACGGCACGCATGGGAAAGCTCCTCAAGTCAGATTGAACAGGGTATCCGGGATGGGGCAGGGCGGCTACTCGATCTCGCCGCCTGCGACATCGATCACATGTCCAGGACCGGCATCGAAGCGTACGGTGTAGTCGCCTTCGGGCTTCCCGGTTTCCAGAATGCCGTCCGCGTCCAGTTCGGTGGATAGGACCGCTTGGCCGGCGACCAGCACCTCGATCTTGACGCCGGCGGCCGACGAGCCGTCGGAAAAACCACCTTCGCAGAAGATCGTGCCGTCATAGTTGTCGAAGCAGGAGAATAGGGGCGTATGCGTCGACACCGGTCCGGCGACCAGGAGGCCGACGGCCAGAACAGCGGCCGTGAGGGTGGGTTTGGGTGTCATGGGGACTCCATTCCTTGGGGCGGGCTGTGGCCGCCCGTTTAGACCACATGCCGGCAACCTAGACCTTTGGCTGCCGGCCGTAAATGCGACTCACTCTCACTCTCAATAGTTGACAGATTTCCTTTTGCTTTTTCGGGATTGGACCGGTTGCTGCATGTCGCGACTCAGTCGCGTTTGCAGGCATGCGACAAATGCGCCGGAGTCGGCGGGTGGGGCATTCGGGTGGTGGGGCTGGCGGCTAGACCGGCTCGCAGCAGGCCATGCAGGCCTGAGGCACTGTTGCTGCGCAGCGGCACGAACGGCTTCTGCAGGCGCTTGCACAGGCGTTTGACGCGGACACAGGCATCATGACTAACGCAATCGATCGGGCAACACACCACATCGCAGCGTTCTACCAAGGAATCGAGCAGGCGTACGCTTTCTTCCAGCCCGCCGTCGTGGTGATAGAGCGTGGCGGCGTGCCGTGCGGCGACCGTCCGCAGATGCGGCACCGACGTGGCGCGGCCGCCGACGTAGAGGATGGCGCGGGGCATCGTGTCCAACGGTTCCGATGCCGGTTCCGATGCCGGCTCCGTTGTCGGAACCGGTGTTGGGCCGCTGGTGGTGTGCCTTCCGATGCGGTCGATCACAGCCTCGGCCGACAAGTCCAGCAGGGCCCGCAGCCGCTCCAGATCGCGTTCGGATGTCCGGGCCCGGTGCCGCTCCACGGCTAGTTTGCGCTCGTAGCCGGCCAGCCGGTCGGTGAGCCGGCGCAGTTGTCGGTCCGTGCCGCTTGGCCGAGCTCGCTGTGGCTGACGCGCTGCCTCGGCCTCGGCGCGCCAGTGGCGGACGTCGCGGCGCGCCTCCGCCAAGGCGGTGCGTAGGGTTTCGAGCTGTTCACGGCTGGTGCGTTGGAGTCGCTCGTGTGCCTCTTCCAACTCCAGACAGCGTTTCTCGGCTAGGCTTTGCCGATCCATGCATTGCCGGTTCAGCCCGGCCATGTAATGGGACAACATATGCACCTGACCGTGGGCATGTGCTTGCAGTGTCGGCGTGGTGCCCGGGTGGCTCAGAAGCGCCCAGTAGGCCGGCGCCACGCGCCCGTCACGGGTCGCCTGAACCCACAGCTCGGCAAGGGCGTCCGGCCCGTCGACCCTGGCGAACCGGCGGATTTCGCCGCCGGCGCGGGCGTCCAGCAGCTTCTGCATGAGGCGTGACACCGGGTTGTCGGTAGCCGCCTGACCGACAAAGAAGCCATGCAGCTCGTAGTCTTCGCTGCCGGCCACCGGCCGGCGGCCGAGTTTGCGCAGACCCTTGACCAAGTCATCCTGCGCCAAGCAGGTGCCGACGATCGAACAGTGGAATCCCTTGGGCAGCTCCCATAGTTTGCGGCGGCGGTTGCCGGGCGGGCCAGCGGACTCCAATGGGTCCACTGGGTCCACATCGAATGCCGCCGAGGGCGAGCCAAGCGACAGGACGTCCAAATTCGCCATACCGTTCATTCCGGTCTCCTTCAATGCAGGCAGATCGGTTGGACGGTCGGGACCACGGGGTGAGCCACCGGCGGAATCGTGGCGTCGGTCCGGTGCAGACCGATCCGCAGGCCACGATCAGCCATGGCTTGGGCCAGGCGCAGGCCGGCGCTTTGTGCCATGCGGGCGGCCAAGGCCGGGATGCGTTGGCCGAACAGGGAACGTCCGACGGCCGGCCGATGCTGTTGCAGGGCGGCGAGGCCTCTGATGAGCAAGTGTTCGTCAGTGCTGAGGAAGGGACGTTCGACGGGCCCCAGCGCCAGGGGCGTGCGAGCGGCCACCGTGACCGTAGCCAGGAAGGCGTTCAGCGATGCGACCGCCTGGGGCAACCCGGCGGCCATGAAGGCGTCGCAGATCAGGCTGGCGCGCCCGTCTGCCGCGGCCCATAGGCGTGCCGACCGGATGACGAGCTGACCGCCGGTGGTGAGGCGCTGGAATGGCACGGCCGGATTTCGATCCGATGTCATGGGGAGGGTCCTTGGTTTATGGGCAGGCAGGACGGTTGGGGGCGCCGAGGCCGCGGCAGGGCCTCAGCGCAGGTCCGCCGCAGCGGACTCGTCGAGATGGCCGAGTTCGGACAACGCCTCGGCCATGCGGCGGCGGAACAAGGTGCGGACGCTGGGCACTTGGCACGGGCACAGGTCGCTGGCCTCGCGCCACCAGTCGTGTTGTGCCTGCCAATGTGCGGCGAGCAACCGATGTGCGCCATCGCGCTGGCCCGGCGGCAACAAGCGCGAGGCGGTGGAACAGGCGATGACGTCGGCCTCTGCCATGCGGCGGCCGTCATAGACCCCGATCAGGCGATGGATTTCTAGCTGTACCTGGTCCGTGATGGCCACGGCGTCGGCGTACAGGGTGAGGCAGCCGGCCGCTGCCAGATCGGCCACAGCGGCAAACACCAGCTCCCGGGTCGGCGTCCAGCCGCCGCCAACCAAGCCGACCAGCTCCGGCAACCGGTTCGCGGGCGTCGGTTTCAGCGACACGATGCCGAGGATGAGCAGCCGTAAAGTCGCGTGCGGATGGGCGGACGGAACGGTCGTGCGCATGATGGCCCCTGCAAATGAGAATGATTCTCAATCATTGGGAGGTTACTGCAGCGCGCACCCTGACGCAACCCCTGCGATCGTTTCGATTTGTTCACCGACACCGGTGGTGTTTCTCTCCGTTTTGCGAGAGAGTCGCTGCGGAGCAGTCGGGGTGCTGACGGTGGCGCTCGCGCGCAATGAGGAAACCGGCCACGTCGAGACATGGTCACGCCAATCCCTCGCCTAAAGCGAGAGGGGCGTACGGTGTCGTCCTTTGGTGGTCCGAAAAGCTGTACGTTAGGAGTCAGCCGGAACGCCTGTCGGCGTTGCCCATTTGCATTCATCGACGGAAAGCACGGCGCCGGCACTTGGAACGGCCATCGGGGCGTCGACGTGCCGGGTGTCGTGAGGTGTTTGCGCACATTGGCGATGTTGGCGGCGATGTTGGCGGCGATGTTGGCGGCGATGTTGCAGCGGAGATGTCAGCAGTGTGGTTGTGGGATCGGTACCTTGGCTCGTTCAGCGAAAACAGAGTGCGCTCGACGCGCTGGGTGCACACAGCACAAGGCGCGAATCGATTTTCCTGGACTCAGACCTGCCGCCGGCACGCTGGCTGGCGCGGGGCGTGCATCTCTGCTTTTCCGTGGCCTTCAAGCTCCGTGAGGCGGTCGTCCCTTTTTTTCCATTGGCCGGCCAACGACGTCCTGTTCCTTGATCAGTCGGCTCAGCGTCTTGAACACCGGCGTGGCGGCCCGGTGCAGCCATTCGAACACCACCATCTCCGTGCTGACGACCACCACCCCGGCCTGGCGCAGCCGGGCCAGCGCCAGGTGGGCGTTCTCAGTGCGGCGCGACGCCACGGCATCGGCGACGACGAACACGGGATACCCGCGCTCCGCCAACCCCAAAGCGGACTGCAGTACGCAGACATGCGCCTCGACGCCGGCCACCACCACCTGTCGGCGTTGTAGCCGGTCCAAGTGTTTCGCCACGGCTGGTTCAGCGGCACAGGAAAAATGCGTTTTTGCAGCCACACAGTCGGGTGGCAATAGGTCCGCCACAGCGGCGACGGTGGGGCCGAGGCCCTGCGGATATTGCTCAGAGGCCAGAATCGGCACCGCCAGTTCGCGCGCCGCGCTAAGAAGGATGCGTAGGTTGGCAATGACCCCGTCGATGCCGGTGATGGCCGGCACGAGGCGTTCCTGCACATCGACCACCAGCAGCATCGAATGATCGGTCGTCAACAGCATGGCAGCCCCCTCCTCCTGACCCGCTTGCGCCACCATGTCAC
Organism: Azospirillaceae bacterium; assembly: GCA_028281465.1. Classification (GTDB taxonomy): domain Bacteria; phylum Pseudomonadota; class Alphaproteobacteria; order Azospirillales; family Azospirillaceae; genus JANQJV01. The sequence goes on from JANQJV010000281.1 coordinate 8,261, forward strand.
CTTGACGCGGGCCTGTCATGGGGCGTATGTCCGCCAACATGATGCGCCGCGCGGTTTTGCCCATCTGGAAAACCCGGTCTGCGGTGCCCACTGTATGGTTGACAGGTGACGAGCGCCGCGTATGGTCCGCGCCATCGTCGTATGGGTGTCGTCGATCCCAGATCGTGCCTGTCCGCCCGCACCATTGACCGGAACGGAACCGGACCCGTCAGCATGGAATTCTCCGATCTCGGCCTTTCCCTCGATTTGGTACGCAGGGTGGCGGAGGTTGGCTATCAAAAGCCGACACCGATTCAAGAGCAGGCGATCCCGCATATTCTGCAAGGGCGGGATATCTTGGGCTGTGCCCAGACAGGCACCGGCAAGACCGCCTCTTTCACGTTGCCGATGATCGACATTCTGGCGTCAGGCCGGGCTAAGGCACGGATGCCACGCTCCCTGATCCTGGAGCCGACGCGGGAACTGGCCGCGCAGGTGGCGACCAATTTCGAAACCATGGGCAGGGATCACAAACTGTCCATGGCTCTTCTGATCGGCGGCGAGTCCTTCACCGACCAGATTAAGAAGCTCGACCGTGGTGTCGACGTTCTCATCGGCACGCCGGGCCGGCTGATCGATTTGTTCGAGCGTGGCAACATCCTGCTCAGCGACATCAAGATATTCGTCATCGACGAAGCCGATCGTATGCTGGATATGGGGTTTATCCCGGATATCGAACGCATTGTCTCGCTGCTGCCGCGCATCCGACAGACGCTGTTCTTTTCGGCCACAATGCCGACGGAAATTCGCCGGCTCGCGGATGCTTTTCTGGTCAATCCGCGCGAGATCACCGTGGCACCGCCGGCCTCGCCGGCGGAGACCGTCGATCATCGCTATGCCCTGGTCTACGAAGGCGACAAGCGCAAGGTTCTGCGCCAGCTACTGCGGGTGTCGGAGGTTCGCAATGCCTTGATCTTCTGCAATCGCAAGAAGGATGTTTCTCATTTGGCGCAGTCGCTTGAGCGGCATGGATTCAACGTCGGCGCCCTGCATGGTGACATGCCGCAGGTCCGGCGGACGGCGACTCTGGAAGGGTTCAAGGACGGGCGCATCAATCTGTTGGTCTGCAGTGACGTGGCGGCGCGTGGCCTCGACATTGCCGGCCTGAGCCATGTGTTCAATTTCGATGTGCCGATCAACCCGGAAGACTATGTTCACCGCATCGGCCGCACGGGCCGGGCCGGCCGCAGTGGGCAGGCGGTGACCCTGGCGACCGGTGAAGACGGCAAGCAGATCGCCGCCATCGCCAAACTCATCAGTCGCGATATCCCGCGAATCGATGTGAGCGGGTTCGACAGCCCGAGCTTCGAAGACGATGACGAGGTCCGACCGGCCCGGAAGGGGCGGAGCGGTGGCAAACACAAATCCAAGGACCGGCGTAAAGACCGCGACGGCGCTGGCAACGGGCGGACACCGGCTTCGGAGCCCGCCGAGAGGCTGGGCGCATCCGCGTTCGACGCCATCCCGGATCGACCGTTCGAACGGCTGGACACCCCCCCTAGCACGGCAGCCGGGTCTGGGCGGCGCGGCGAAGATCGGCCGGCTCGGCGTCGCCAACGCGACTTTAGCAGCGATGAGCCGGATCAACCCGTGGTCGGTTTCGGCGACCATGTCCCGGAATTCCTGAAGCGGCCAGCGCGGCCGGCGTGACCGATCCGGGCTGTGCCGAATGGCGGAGGACGAGCGATGCAGACGATTTTTGTCATGGTGAAATGCGAGCTCGGACAAGCCTATCGAGTCGCCGATGCGGCCGTGCAGACCATCGAAGCGGTCTCCGAAGTTCACTCAATTTCCGGTCAGTATGATCTTTTAATGAAGTGCTATCTGCCCAATGACATCGACATCGGTCATTTCGTGAATGATTCGATCCATGGCTTGACCGGTGTGCGTGATACTTTCACGCTGATTGCATTCAAGGCCTTCGGCTGACGGCGATCGGCCGGACGGAGTCGACGTCCCGCACCAACCGAGTCTTGGATAGTGTTGGCGCGAATCCACGGTCGACAGGTGATTTCTGGATTCGGCCTGGATCGAGTTGACAGAATACTTGGGATGCCGCACAGCGGCTTGCATGAGTACTATTTTGGAGATACCGGGCGCGTTGCACCGCCTGTTCTGCCGGTCACGCCATGCGTGCGCGATCTGGCTTGGATGCGTAGCCCTCGTGCTGCCGCTGTTGGTTTGGTGCGGCCCGGGTCTGGCACAAGAACGGCCAGAGGCGGCGGGCGATGACGCGAGCGCCGACCGGGCCCCAGGTCCACCAACCGGTCCGGACTCTCCGGCCGCCTTGTTGAGCGCCGACGAGGTGCGCTTCGACCAGGATGCAGGCATCGTCGTCGCCTCCGGCAATGTGGAGTTGGCACGCGACGCACGGGTTCTGTACGCCGATGAAGTCACCTACAACCAGAACACGAAAGTGGTGACCGCCACGGGCAACATCCGTCTGTTCGAACCCAGCGGCGACATCGTGTTCGCCGACTATGCCGAATTGACCGATGATCTGCGTAATGCCTTCATCGACGGCGTTGGCGTGTTGATGACGGACGGGGCCCGCATGGCGGCGAACCAAGCCGAACGCACCAACGGCACGTTCACTCGAATGAACCGGGGTATCTATTCGCCGTGCGGCTTGTGTCCGGAAAACCCGGACTCGCCACCGCTTTGGCAGGTGCGCGCCTCCCGCGTCGTGCACGACCGGGAAGATAAGGAGATTCGGTATGCCAACGCCACGATCGAGTTCCTGGGCATTCCGACCTTCTATACACCGTATTTCTCACATCCAGATCCGACCGTGGATCGCAAGTCCGGCTTTCTGAGCCCGGTGTATGGCAATAGCGACGATCTTGGCACCTTTGTGCGCACCGGCTATTACATTGACATTGCGCCGGAGCAGGATGCCACCGTCTATCTGTCCATGTTTTCTGGCGAAACGCCACTCTTGGCCGGTCAGTATCGCCGGCGTTTTGCAACGGCATCGCTCCAGGTCGATGGCAGTATCACGCAAAGTGACTTCACCGATACCGAGTCCGGTCAGGAGACCATTGACCCGGATCGCATCCGCGGTCACGTTTTCGTCGACGGGGTGTATGACATCGACGAGAATTGGCGATCCGGATTGAGTGTGCGCGCCAGCAGTGATTTCTCGTTTCTTCGGCAATATTATGGATTCTCTGGCGAAAATTTCTTGACATCGCGTGCGTATGTGGAGAACTTCTCGGGCCGCAACTACGCCAATGTAACCGGACTGCGGTTCCAAAGCCTGTTGGCCAATGACACCGCCCAGGAACCTCTGGTGTTTCCGTTGGCCGAATACTCAGTCATCTCCAAGCCGGGTAGCCTGTTGGGTGGACGTTGGTCCGTCGATTTCGGGCTGCGCGGCGTTGGGCGTGATGATAGCGGGACGGACAGCACGCGCTTCACGGTCGAACCCGGTTGGAAACGCACGCTGGTATCGGATATCGGATTGGTGGCCGATGTGACCGGCCGTTTGCGCACGGACTTCTACGCCTTTAGCGACTATGTTCGTCCAGATGTAGACGGCGCCGGCCCGGAGTCGGGTACAGAGTATCGCATCTTGCCCGAAGGGCAGATCTTGGCCCGATATCCGTGGACCAGCCAGGGCGAGGCGCTGGAGTTCCTGATCGAACCGATTGGTGCGATTTCTTTTGCACCAGAAGTTGATACCAATGATTCATTTCCAAATGAAGATGCACTGGATATCGAATTCAGTGAGAGCAACCTTTTTGCGCTGAACCGTTTTTCCGGCGACGACCGCCAAGAGGGTGGTTTGCGTCTCTCCTACGGCCTGCGCCTCGGTGCATTCGGCTATGGTGGCAAGAGCGCCCAACTCGTTGTCGGGCAGAGTTATCGTCTCAGTGACGATGAGGTTTTTCCGACCGGGTCCGGATTGGAAGAGCAACGGTCCGATATTGTCGGCAGCCTCGATATCGACCTCGAAAGCTGGGCCAGCCTGTATTATGGATTCCGCTTCGACAGATCATCGTTGACACCCATGCGGCAAGTCGTCAGGGCCAGTGGTGGGCTTGGCATCCTCCGCACCTCCTTCAGCTACAATTTCATCGATGAGTTGACGGAAGGGGGCACGCAGGTGCGCTCGCGGCAGGAATTCGCCACGTATGGTGTCAGTTCGCGCCTGTCCAACTACTGGACCGCCAGCGTCAGCCACAACCAATCGATTGATCCCGATCCAGGTCCCCGATCCACGGACCTGAGCCTGCGATACGCTGATGAATGTTTGATCTTCGATGTCCTCGGCACACGCGACTATACGGTGCAGCCTGGTCTGAACAACGGCTTTTCGTTCTATTTCCGTATCGTCTTGCGCAACATCGGTGAGATCACCTCGCCGGTCTTCACGCCGGGAACCTTCAGTGGTCAGGGGCTCTCCGAACAGCTAAATCTGTCCGGTGATGACGATCAATAGGCGTTCCGGCCACGCCATGACCCGTGGGTTGACGCGTCTTGGCTCGAGTCCCACACCGGTCTTCCGACCGACCCACCATGACCGAAACGGTGGCTTTTCGACGGCGTGCCCTCCTTTATAGCACGGTTGTCGGCATGAAGATCGGTTGTCCATTGGTGCCGCGAAGCCCGTGCTCTAGACCCCGCAAAACCCCGGCGAGCACCTCACAGAGAGGGCGTAGTTTCTTGTTAGGAACGCTGGCGACGCCGTATGCGCCCGCGTGTAGATGTCGAACACGGCACCGGTTAGCCGCTCCAATGCCAGGATATGGGGCGCGACCCACGCCAACGTCTCGTTGAACAGCGCCTTCAGTTGCACGTCAGCGCCCATGGTCCCACCCTGTCGGCAGACCCAAACGACGGTCCATTGCCGCCTAGCCGATTCAAGCTGAATTCAAATCACAATGCTCCAGATTTCATCATTATCTTGACAATTCATTTAAGACTGTCAAGTATTTACTGGCCTTTGATTTTGCAATAATCCAATACACCTCAATTTCAAAGAAAGTAAATTAGAATAAATGTCAAATTCAATCCTTGCTCCGGCCGGTCAATCCGGCCACCGCCGATGCAGCCACAACCATTGTTCGGGCCGCTCGCGAATCCAGGCCTCAAGCAATCGGTTGAGTTCCGTCATGATGCGCCGCACATCCGCCTCACGGTCGCCACTCGGCGCCGGGTCAATCGGAGGATACACAGTGAGCCGAAAATGCACCCCACGTCGTCGCTCCATGCGGGCTGGCACGATCGGACAACCGAACCGCAGAGCCAACTGCGCCACCGCTGGTGCCGTCATGGCCATGCGTCCGAAGAAGGGCACCGAAATTCCGTCGTTCATCTTCTGATCGATCAATAGGGCGACAGTGCGCCCTCGTCCAAGTGCCCCCACAAGGGCTCGCGCGCCGTCCCGCCCCTTCGGCACCAGTTCACCACTGCCGACATGTCGACTTTCGCGGATCAACCGGTCCAGGGCAGGGTTGTTGGGCCGGCGGTACACCGACGTCATGGGGACGTCGAGGAAATCGCCGGCCACCGGCAGCAGCTCCCAATTGCCGAAATGCGCCGAGATCATGACGCAGGCGCCGGCGCGCCGGCGCAGGTCGTCCAGAATGTCGGTACCGACGAGTTCGATGCGCCGCTCCGCCTCGTCCCAAATCCGGCGCAAGTGCGGGTACTCGGCCAACACCCGGCCTAAATTTTCCCACATTCTGGCCACGATGCGGCGACGCTCAGCAGCGCTTAACGCCGGAAAGGCTCGGCGCAAGTTGTCGTCCGCACGGCCCGACACTGGCATCCAGGGACCAATCAGTCGGGCCCCGGACCCACCGAGCGCCGACGCGATCGAGACCGGCAATGCCGCGCTCAGCCCATGCAGCAGGCGTGCGGCGACAGCTTCCAGAGGATAGCCCAGACGGCGCCGAAGCCACCGCGCCCTCCGTGATCTACGCGCCATGGAAGCCAACCACGTCGCGCATGAGCGCCTCGAACCGGGCGGTTGGCGTCACCGCAAGCCGGACCGGCAGCGCCGTTACCATCATACGCGCATCCAGTGGCAGGCGAACGAAGTCCTTCTCCGTCGTGACCAGCCGGGCGCCAGCCGCCGCTGCCCGATCCACCAGCATCATCACCTCGTCTGGAGTGTAAACATGGTGATCGGCAAACCCGACCGCGAGGACCACCTGGGCACCAAGACGGACACAGGTGTCGAAGAACTTGCCCGGGCGGCCGATGCCAGCAAAGGCCACCACCCGCACACCCGTGAGCGCCGCCGCGACCACCGTGTCGGGCACAAAGTCCGCGGTCAACACCGGCAATCGGGCGTGAAACCGGGCGGTCAAAGCATGGCGGTCTGGTCCGACGATGACGATGGCATGGGCCCGCGCCACGCCATCGTCCACCGCTTCGCGCAGCGGTCCGGCCGGTAACAACCGTCCGTTGCCGAAACCGGTCGCACCATCGATCACCAGAAACGCCAAATCCTTTGCCAAGGCCGGATTCTGGAAGCCATCGTCCATGACGATGGCATTGGCGCCATCGGTAACGGCCCGCTCGGCCCCCGCGACCCGGTTGCGTGACACCCAGGTCGGCGCCTGCCGCGCCAGGAGTAGCGGCTCATCGCCAACGTCGTGCACGCCATGCCGATCCGGATCTACCTGCACCGGCCCAGACAACCGGCCACGGTAGCCTCGCGTCAAAACATGCGGCCGGCACCCCAAGCCCTTCAGCGCCGCGACCACACGCATGACCAGAGGCGTCTTGCCCGTCCCGCCGACCGTGAGATTACCGATGCAGAGCACCGGAACGGGTGCACGCTGCGGCACCGTGCGGCGGTGCCGCCAGCGCGCGGCCCAACCGACAACAGCGGCAGTCGGGGTCAACACTTGGGCCGCCACCCCCGGCTCAGGCCGAAACCAGAATGCCGGCGCCTTCATGCCGTCACAACGATGCCGGCTCTGCGGAGGAGCGGTGCCAAGGCATCCATCGTCCGATCGACCACCGACCGATTGCGCGCGGTGACCGCGCGTGCTGCCTCACCCAAACGGTGCCGGCTCGCCTCGTCCTGCAGAAGCCGTGCGACCGCATCGCCGAGGGCCGCCCTGTCGGTCAGGGCCAAAGCGGCGCCGGCCTGTTCCAGCTCTCGGGTCACTGTGGCGAAATTGTGCATGTGCGGCCCGTACAGCACCGCGCAGCCGAGTTGCGCGGGTTCGATCGGGTTCTGGCCGCCACGCGGAACGAACGACCCACCCACCGCAACCACCCGAACCAGCCGGTAAAACAGGCCGAGCTCGCCCATGGTGTCGCCGACATAGATATCGGTGCTGGCGTCCACCGCCTGACCACGGCTGCGCAAGGCAACCGACAGGCCACGCCCCGACAGCCGGTCCAGGATCGATGGCCCCCGCTCGGGATGGCGGGGAGCAATCACCGTGAGCAAATCTGGAAACTGCGCCCGCAACCGCTCATGCACATCGGCGGCCAGTTCATCCTCGCCGCGATGGGTGCTGGCCATGAGCCAAACCGGACGCCCGTCGATCAGATGCTGCGTACACAGCAGATCATCCTGGTCCACCGGCAGCGGCGCCGCGGCAAACTTAAGGTTGCCAACGGGGCGCACGAACGTCGCCCCGAGCGCCTTGAGGCGGACGGCATCGGTTTCGGTCTGAGTCAGACAAAGGCTGAATCCGCGTAACATCGATGTCACGAAGTCGGGGACCCGTTGCCAGCGGGCAAACGACCGCTCTGAAATGCGCGCGTTGATCAGAGCGGTCGGAAAGCCGCGATCGGCGATCTCCCACAGCATGTTCGGCCAAAGCTCGGACTCCGTCCACAACACCAAATCGGGTCGCCAATGGCTGAGGAAACTGCGCACATAGGCCGGCCTGTCGACGGGGAAATACTGGTGAAATGCTCGAGCCGGCAGGCGACTAGCCATGACCTTCGCCGAGGTCACCGTGCCCGTGGTGACCAGCACACCAACGTGCGGCGCTTGGGCCAGAACCCGGTCGATCAAAACCAGGATCGACACCGCCTCGCCGACACTGGCCGCATGGCACCAGACCAGCGGCCCGTTCGGCCGCGGACGCGACGAAACCCCGAACCGCTCACCCTGGCGCGTCGGATCTTCTTTGCCGAGGGCGCGGCGTCGCGCCAGATAGTAGCGGATGGCGGGACCACCATACTCCGTCAGACCACGGTAAAGCGATTGCAGCATTTCAGCCCGAACCGTCACGGAACTGGCGCTGCTCTAGCATGACCTCTCGATGGAGCCAAACACTTGCACCGCCAAATCCGAGCAGCGCGGTCAGAGCCGCGCTGACACACACGATGGCCGTCCGGGCGTTGCATTGAAGTCGGAGCGCGGGCTGTCTATGTTGGCCCTATGACAGATCGCTTAGCCATTGCTTTGGCGCAGATCAACCCGACGGTGGGGGACATCCGCGGCAATTTGGATCGCATTGCCGAAGCCCGTCGGCGTGCCGCCCGGCAGGATGCCGACCTTGTGGTGTTCTCCGAGCTTGTGGTGTGCGGTTATCCCCCTGAGGACCTCATTCTCAAGCCGTTTTTCGTCGAGCGTGTCCTTGCCGCAGTGCATGGCTTTGCCCGAAGCGAAACCTCGGACGGTGGTCCGGCCGTGTTGCTAGGCATGCCCTGGCTCAGCGACGGCCGTCTTTATAATGCTGCGGTGCTCGTGGACTGTGGCGAGATTGCGGCCGTACGCTTCAAACACGACCTGCCGAATTATGCGGTCTTCGACGAGAAACGCCTGTTTGCGGCAGGCGATATGCCCGGACCGATCAGTTTCCGCGACGTCCGCCTCGGGGTGATGGTGTGCGAAGACATGTGGACTCCGGACGTGTCCGAAACCCTGGCGGAAAGCGGCGCGGAGCTTTTGGTTGTACCGAACGGCAGTCCGTTCGAAACCGGCAAAGGCGACCAGCGCCTGTCTTTGGCGGTAGGCCGGGTCATCGAGACCGGATTGCCACTTGTCTACGTCAACCAGGTCGGTGGACAGGATGAACTCGTCTTTGATGGCGGCTCGTTCGCGCTCAACGCAAACCGCAACCTGGCCACTCACCTGCGGTCCTTCGAAGAAGACCTGGCGGTGACGGAGTGGCGCCGGGGTGTCGGCGGCGGCTGGGTCTGCGCCGACGGGCCAATGGCTGCCCCACCCCAGGATTTGGAGGCGGTTTATCGCGCCATGGTGCTCGGCCTGCGTGATTACGTGAACAAGAACCGCTTTCCGGGCGTGATCCTGGGATTGTCCGGTGGAATCGACAGCGCTTTGACAGCCGTCGTCGCGGTCGATGCCCTGGGTGCGGACCGGGTACACACGGTGATGATGCCGTCGCCCTACACCGCCCGCGCCAGTTTGGAAGACGCCATCGAAGTGGCCCAACTCCTTGGGTGCAAATACGACTCCATCCCAATCGAACCGGCTATGCATGCCTTCCAGACCATGCTGGCACCAGCCATGGCCGGACAGGACCCGGATGTCACCGAAGAGAACATCCAGTCGCGGGCCCGCGGCATGACCCTGATGGCCCTGTCCAACAAGTTCGGCGGCATGGTGCTCTCCACGGGCAACAAATCGGAAATGTCGGTCGGCTACGCCACGTTATATGGCGATATGTGCGGCGGCTACTCGGTCTTGAAGGACGTGTACAAGACGACCGTGTTTCGTCTGGCAACCTGGCGCAATGGCACCGTGCCGGCCGGAGCCCGTGGGCCGGCCGGCACGGTGATCCCGGACCGTGTGCTCGCCAAACCGCCGAGCGCCGAACTGAAGCCGAACCAGACGGACCAGGATACGCTGCCGCCCTATGATGAACTGGACGATATCCTGGAATGCCTGGTGGAACGCGAACTAGGCCTCCCCGACATCGTGGCGCGCGGCCACGATACCGACCTGGTCAGCCGCGTTTGGCGGTTGTTGGATCGTGCGGAGTATAAGCGCCGCCAGGCACCCCCCGGGGTCAAGATCAGTCGACGTAACTTCGGCCGCGATCGGCGCTACCCCGTCACAAATGCGTTCAGCTCTCTGACCTGACCATCGGTGCCACGCGTCGCAAACGGGAGCCGTCATGGCGATTTGCTCGACCGATCCGGCCTTCCAATCGGCACTCGGCCGCGGTGCCGGTCCGATGGAGGCACTGGCGGACGTCCTGGCGCAACTGGACGAGCGCCTCGGCGAGGCCACGCTGGGATTCGTCTTTCTGAGCGACAGCTTGGCCGGCTCGGCCGGTCGCGTGGTCGCCAGCTTGGCCGAGCAAACCGGACTGACGACATGGATCGGAACCTCGGGCATGGGCGTGAGCGCCACGGAAGCCGAATCATTCGGCAAACCGGCGATTGCCGTGCTGACCGTGCGTCTTCCGCCGAACGCGTTTTGCCCCATGGCCTTGCCCGACGGCGATACCGATACCCTGCCGCAGCCGGTGCGATCGTGGCTGGCGGAACACACACCGGGCGCTGGCCTTGTGTTCGCCGATCCACGCAACCCAAATTTGAGTGACGCCATCGAGGCCTTGGCCGAACACGCCGGCGGCTTCCTGATCGGCGGCCTTTCCGCGACCGATGGCGCGTGCCGGCATATCTGTCGGACCGGCGTGGGAGAAGATCTGCTTGACGGCGGCCTGTGCGGCGTGTTGCTCGACCAATCGGTTCCGCTCGTCACCGGTGTGAGCCAGGGGTGTGCGCCGATCGGCCCGGTCCACGAGATCACGAGGGGGGATGACACCATCATCAAGGAGATCGATGGTCGACCGGCCCTGGATGTGTTCAAGGACGAGATCGGCCCGGATCTGGCGCAAGATCTTCACCAAGTCGGTGGCGTCATCTTCGTGGCCTTTCCGATACCGGGCCTGGACACCGGCGATTACACGGTGCGCTCGCTCATCGGCATCGATCCGGCCCAGGGTTGGATCGCGGTCGGCGATCTGGTGCAGACGGGACAACGTGTGTTGTTCGCCCGACGCGACCGGGCCAGTGCCGAGTCGGATCTGCGCCAGATGGTGCGCAAGCTGCGCCGGCGGCTGCCAGAACCGGCGCGTGGTGGTCTGTATATAAGCTGCGTGGCCCGCGGCCCCCATCTGTTCGGTGCCGAGGGAACCGAGCTCGGCATTATCCGCGATGAATTGGGAGCGCTGCCACTGGCCGGATTTTTCGCCAACGGCGAAATTTCACGCAGCCAGATCTACAGCTATACCGGGGTGCTCACCCTGTTCCCCTGAGTCAGCCGCGCTGACGTCCATACCCGCAACCACGGATACGACCATGGAGTACCGCCGGCTCGGCCGAACCGATTTGTATGTCAGCGCCATCTGCCTGGGCACCATGACCTGGGGACAACAGAATTCCGAGTCCGAAGGACACGCCCAAATGGATCTGGCGCTTGACCATGGCGTCACGTTCTGGGACACGGCCGAGATGTACGCCGTGCCCCCGAATGCCGAGACGCAGGGGCGAACCGAGGAGATCATCGGCACCTGGCTCGCACGGCGCGGCGGGCGCGACCGGGTCGTGCTGGCCACGAAGGCCATCGGACGCAGCAACGGCGGTTTCGGATGGATCCGCGGCGGCAACGCACGGGCCGACCGAACCAATATCACCGAGGCTCTAAACGACAGCCTGCGCCGGCTGCGAACCGACTATGTGGATTTGTACCAGATTCACTGGCCAGACCGGGTGACCAACCGGTTCGGGGCACTGTACTACGAGCATAGGCCTGACGAGGATGGCACGCCGCTACAGGAAACCTTGCAGGTGCTCACGGATCTGGTGACCAGTGGCAAGGTTCGGCACATCGGCGTGTCCAACGAAACGGCCTGGGGGGTGATGGGCTATGTGCACTTGGCGGAACGGCTCGGCCTGACCCGCATCGCCAGCGTGCAGAACGTCTACAATCTGTTGACCCGTGCCAGCGTCGAAGTTGGATTGGCCGAGGTCGTGCTGCGTGAGGCGGTGAGCCTGCTGGCTTACTCACCCCTGGCCGGTGGCACACTGACCGGCAAATACCTGGATGGCGCCATGCCTCCCAACTCCCGCCGCACCATCGACACGCGCCCGTCGCGTTACGATCGCCCCAGGGCGGCCGAGGCAACGCGGGCCCTCGTCGACATGGCCCGCCGGTACGGCCTCGACCCGGCTCAGATGGCCACGGCCTTCGTGCTGCACCAGCCCTTCGTCACCTCCACCATCATCGGCGCCACGTCGCTCGACCAATTGCGAACCGACATCGCCTCGATCGACGTCGCCCTGTCCCGACAGCTCTGGGAAGAGCTCCGACAGATCAACAGCGTCTTCCCGGTTTTGTGTGCCTGACCGACCAGGCCGCCAGCAAAAACCGGTGGCGGTCAACCCACCGCGCGAAAGAACCCATGATCCGCCTGTTCATTGCCCTCGACCTTCCGGATGACGTGAAACAACGCCTGGCCGGTCTCGGTGGTGGTGTTCCGGGAGCCCGCTGGATACCGCCGGAGAACCTACACCTAACCCTTCGCTTCATCGGTGAGGTCGAAGAAGATCGGCTGGACGATCTGGACGGCGCACTCGGCCGGCTAATGGTGGCGCCGTTCGCGCTCACCCTGGCAGGCGTCGACCGTTTTGAAACTGCCGGCAAGGTGCGGGCGTTGTGGGTCGGAGTCGCCCGCTCTGAACCTCTCACCCTCTTGCAATCCAAGGTCGATTCGGCCCTGGTGCGCGCTGGGCTGCCGCGTGACGAACGGCGCTTCACACCCCATGTCACATTGGCCCGGTTGAAGGATGCGCCGTCGCAGCGGGTCGGACGGTTTATCCAGCAACGGTCGCTGTTCCGGTGTGGCCCAGTACCGATCGACCGCTTTCACCTGTTCGAGAGCCAGACCAAGCGCAACGGCGCCATCTATCATAGGCTCAAGGCATACGGGCTGGAGGGCGTCGAACCCGGGAACTCACAGGACCGGGTTGAAGCGACAGAGGACGGCCGGGACACGGACTGGCCGGTGATGGTCGACACCCCGGGCTCTGACCGCCGACCGCGCTGACGGCGCCATCGCCCTGCTTGGTCTCAGAGTGCATCGCCGCGGATGAGCCGAGGTAAATCGCCGACCAACCCCATGGCATGGCGCATGAAAAAGCGTTTGGCCGGCGGCAGCCGGTTCACCATACCGAGGCCAAGATTCCTCACCAGGCGGATTGGCGCAACGTCGTTGGAGAAAAGGCGCACCAAGCCATCGCACACCGTCGACAACAGAAGATTGTCGAAGCGCCGCCAGCGCTGGAAATGCGCGAGCTGGTCGGCATCGCCGAGATCCAGACCAAGCCGGTGTTGGTCGGTCAGGATTTCCGCCAGAGCCGCGACATCGCGCAACCCCATATTCAGCCCCTGGCCTGCCACGGGATGGATGGCATGCGCTGCTTCGCCGACCAGAGCGATTCGTTGCCCGATCGCCCGTGTCGCCAACTGGATCGATAAGGGGAACGCGCCGCGCGGGCCGAGAACGCGCAGGGCCCCCAGATGGTTGCCGGCACGGCGTTGCAGCTCGGCTGAGAACGCGTCATCATCCATGGACAAATAGACCGGCACATCGTCGACTTGCTCGCTCCAGACGATGGACGACCGGTCACCGGTCATGGGCAGGACGGCGAAGGGCCCGGTGGGCAGAAAATGCTCGATCGCCAAACCCCGGTGGGGCCGGTCATGGCCCACGGTGCAGACGATGGCCGACTGGCCATACCCCCAGTGCAACACCGGAATGTCGGCGTGATGGCGCACCATCGAGTTACGCCCATCGGCGCCGACCACGAGACGGCTCAGAATGCGCCGACCATCCGCCAAACGCACCGTCATGGCGTTGGCCCCAGCGACCACCTCGGCCACGGTCACCGGTGCCAGGTGGGTTAGCGCTGGCAATGTCCCGGCCCGACGGAGCGCCGCCCGGCGCAACACGGCATTCTCAACGATCCAGCCAAGCGGCTCGTCGCCGATGTCCCGGTGGTCGTAATGCACGAACAGGGCTGCCCCCTTGTCGGCGACCCGAATATCGAGGATCGGCTGGGCCGCGGCATCCACCAGCGGCCAGATACCGACCCCGTTCAAGACCCGTTTCGACCCAAAAGAAATGGCCGTCGTGCGGATATCGTAACTATCTTTCGCCTGGATTTGCGGTGGATCGCGGTCGATGCACACGGTGGGCACGCCCGCGGTTCCAAGAGCGCACCCGAGCGTCAACCCGGCCAGGCCGCCGCCGACGATGACCACGTCGCAGCGGTGTTCCCCGCCATCCCCATCCGCATCAACCGATTGAGCGGCCACCATGTCGACTCCTCTCATTCCCGCGCGCCGACCCCATCAACCCGGACATACCTGACCTGGGCCTTGGCCCGGTCTTGCCAACGCCCAAGGCCGACCGCGACGGTTCGTGGCCAGAACATCGGGCGGCACACCGACAAAGTCCAGCCCAGTCAGAGCTGCCCAGGATTTGGGCAGCACATGCATGATCTCGCGGCTTCAATTGACGTTTTTTGACAGAGGGCGCACCCTTGCGACGCGCGAACCGGGCCTTCGCGTCCGCGGCATGAGTCTTGATTGACATGGCTGTTTAGCCGACGCAGTGCCGCAAGCGCCGGACCAGCCGGCGGCGCGGGCCCCCTGGGGCGGCACCGGTCGCGACGGCACCAGCGGGCCCCGGCGCAACCAAGAGGGAACCATGAAACTCGTCATTGCCATCATCAAACCGTTCAAGTTGGACGAAGTGCGCGAAGCCCTCACCAATCTGGGTATTCAGGGACTGACCGTGAGTGAGGTCAAGGGCTTCGGCCGACAGAAAGGGCAAACCGAGATCTACCGCGGCGCGGAGTATTCGGTCAGCTTCCTACCCAAGGTGAAAATCGAGGTCGCCATCGGCGACGACATGGTCGAGCGTACGGTCGAAGCGATCCAGAAAGCGGCCAATACCGGGCGCATCGGCGACGGCAAGGTGTTTGTGCTGGACGTGCAACAGGTTGTCCGTATCCGCACCGGTGAGACCGACGGCGAAGCGCTCTGACACGTCAGGACGATCCGGAGTTTCCGCTGCGCCGGCGTAGGGAGGACGGCGCAGCGGCCAGCGCTTGCGTCGACGGTGCCGGGCTCAATGCCTCCGGAGCGCGCCGCTGACCGACGTGTCGACCCCAGATTGAGTCGGGGACCCGTGTGCGCCGCTTCGGCGAATCAGTGGCGGCCAAGACGACTGGCGCGAGGCGCCCCGATCCGGTCTGTTCTCGGATATGAGATCGGCCATTGCATCCGCCAGCCTGGTGTGGCCGAAGCGCTGCCTTGCCCTAAGACCTGAGCCGACGTATAACCCTCTATATTATGGGAAACGGGAAACGCTGGCAAGATAACCGTGATTGGGCACACCCCATTGTCCGAGCACCGGCCGGGTCTGAACCGCCGGCTTGATCACCTGGCAGCGTATCCGTTCGCCCGGCTGGCCGATCTCCTGGCAGATGTCGCCCCACCGCATGGGATGAAACCCTTGTCCATGGTGGTTGGTGAACCGCAACGATCGCCACCGTCCTTCATTCACGAAGTGATGGCGGCACACTGGCAGGATTGGAACAAGTATCCGCTGCCGATCGGCACCAAGGATTTTCGTGCCGCGGCTGGCGATTGGTTGGTCCGGCGGTACGGCTTGCCAAAAGGACGGTTCGATCCCGATACGAGTTTGCTGCCGGTCACGGGCACGCGAGAAGCGTTGTTCCAGCTTGCCCTGCTCGTTGTCTCGCCGGCCGACGGGGGGGCGACTCCAGTGGTTCTGCTGCCGAACCCGCTCTACCCGGTCTATCAGGGAGCCGGCTTGATAGCCGGTGCCGAACCGGTATTCCTGGATGCCACGGCAGAGACCGGGCACCTTCCGGATTTGACGGCGATCCCAGACTCTGTTCTGGAACGAACCGTATTGTTCTATCTTTGTACGCCGGCCAACCCGCAAGGGGCCATCGCCGATAGCGCTTATCTGGAGCAAGCGATTCGACTGGCGCGGCACCATGGCTTCGTGCTGGCCGTCGACGAATGTTATGCAGAGATCTATGGTCATACACCTCCCATCGGTGCCTTGACCGTGGCCGCTGCTTTGGATCCAGCCGGGCCCGCCCCCTGGCGAAACCTCGTCGTTCTGCACTCGCTTTCAAAACGGTCCAGTGCCGCCGGCATGCGGTCCGGATTCATCGCCGGCGATCCGACCGTGATCGGGGCGTTCCAACGCTTGCGCAGCTACAGCCTGGCCGGGACCCCCTTACCGCTCCTCGCCGCCGCCGCCGCCCTGTGGCGGGACGAAGACCACGTGGTTGAGACCCGGGCCCGATATCGCGCCGCCTTCGATGCAGCCGAGGCGGCGCTGGGTCAACATCCGGGCTTCGTGCGACCGCCCGCCGGTTTCTTCCTGTGGCTGGAGGTCGGCGACGGTGAACGGATGGCGCAGCGCCTATGGGCCGAACAGGGCGTGCGTGTGCTGCCGGGCGCCTATGTCACCGCCCCGAGCCCCGACGGCCGCAATCACGGCGCGCCGTTCGTGCGCATCGCCCTGGTGCACGACATTCCGATCGTGGCGGATGCGTGCCGCCGCATCGCCCAGCTACTGCTGCCGGGCGCCTCGCCTCACCTGCCGTCGGTGGAGACCCCATGATCGGCCAGACCGCCCCCCTGTCGCGACGATCCGCCCCGTGGACCCAGGGCCTGGTACCGATGGCTCTGCTTGCCGCCCTGCGTCGTCAGTTCGTCGCCGGCATCGGCCTTGCCCTGCTTATCGCGTCGGCCCTCGTCTTGTTGGCCCTGCTCAGCTACAATCAGCAAGATCCGTCCTGGAACACCAGCGGTCAGATCGCCGACCACGGCCCCACCAATCTTCTCGGCCATGCTGGCGCCACCACGGCGGATCTGTTGATCCAGCTTTGGGGGATTGCCGCTTTTCTGGTTCCCCTGATCTTGACGGGCTGGGCCCTGCGGCTTGTGGTGCACAAACGCATCACAGCGTTCGGCCGACGTCTGTCGGCGGCGCTGGCCGCCCTATGTCTGGCCGGTGCCAGTGCGGCAACTCTGCCGGCGTCGAGCCTGGCTTGGTTGCCTGGCCTCCCCGCGGCGGGTGGCGGCGTCGGCACGGTGCTGCTCGCCGGGCTGGCCGGGGTCGTCGGTGCGGCGGCCACCGGTGCGGTCACCGGTTGGGTGGCCCTCGCCGCCGCCGTGGTCGGATTCAGCGTGGCCGTGGACCTGTCGCCTCGGGCTTGGGCGACCGGTATGGCCAAGGGCGCCGAAGGGCTCGTAACCGCCGGCCGGCATGCCACAAGCCTGTCGATGGAACTCGGTCGGGTCGGCGCCACGTCGGCCGGCCAAGCGGCCCGACAAGCAGAATCCTGGATCGCCCGGGCCGCGTCAGCGGCCCCCAACCAGCGTCTGGACAAGACGGTGGTAGACGCCGATGCGCGCGCGATGCCATTGCGGCGCACGCCGCATCTGGAACCGCGCCCGGTCCCGACATCCGCCACGCCGCAGCCTCCCACCGCATCGCATGCGCCATCCCCCATGCCCGCACCGACCAATCGGGTTCACAAGTCCGAGCCCGAGCCTGATGGCGAGTCGGTCCAACCCACGGCGACCTCTGTGGCGCCGGTCCCCGCGTCCCTGGTGACGGTCGGTCCGCAGCCCAGGCCCTTGGAGCAGAGCCGCCGAGCCGGCACCGGACCGCGACAGACGAGCCTCGATTTCGGCCTCGGCGATGATCCGACGCATGAACTGCCGCCGCTCGAGTTGCTCCAGTTGCCACCGCAGACCACACGGGCCACCGCCGGTCTGAACGAAGCCGCCTTGCAGGAGAACGCCCACCATCTGGAAGGTGTGCTCGGCGACTTCGGTGTGCGCGGTTCGATCACGGCGGTGCACCCGGGCCCGGTGGTGACGCTGTACGAACTGGAGCCCGCACCCGGCACCAAGTCTTCGCGCGTCATCGGCCTATCGGATGATATCGCCCGGTCCATGAGTGCCGTGTCGGTCCGCGTCGCCGTCGTACCGGGTCGCAACGTCATTGGCATCGAACTGCCCAACAAGAAGCGGGAAATCGTCTATCTGCGCGAGTTGTTAGCCTCGACCGCCTACGAACGCAGCACAGCAAAGCTACCGTTGGTGCTCGGCAAAGACATCGGCGGCGCCCCGGTCATCGCCGATCTGTCCCGATTTCCGCACCTCCTGGTCGCCGGCACCACAGGCTCGGGCAAATCGGTCGCCATCAATGTCATGATCCTGTCGCTGGTTTACCGGCTGCCACCAGACCGCTGCCGATTGATCATGGTCGATCCGAAGATGCTGGAACTGTCGGTCTATGAGGGCATTCCGCATCTCCTGGCACCGGTCGTGACCGACCCGAAGGTGGCCGTCGTCGCCTTGAAGTGGACCGTGCGCGAGATGGAGAACCGCTACCGCGCCATGTCGCGGCTGGGTGTGCGCAACATCGAGGGCTACAATACCCGCCTGCGCGAGGCGCGCGAGAAAGGCGAGTACCTGACGCGACGGGTGCAGACCGGCTTCGACCCGGACACCGGCAAACCGTTGTTCGAGGAACAGCCGCTCGACATGACCGAGTTCCCCTACATCGTCGTCGTCGTCGATGAAATGGCAGATCTGATGCTGGTGGCCGGCAAGGAAATCGAGGCCGCCATCCAGCGGTTGGCCCAGATGGCGCGCGCCGCTGGCATTCATTTGATCATGGCCACCCAACGCCCATCGGTCGACGTCATCACGGGCACGATCAAAGCGAACTTTCCGACCCGCATCAGCTTCATGGTGACATCGAAGATCGACAGCCGCACGATTCTGGGTGAACAGGGCGCAGAACAGCTACTGGGACAAGGCGACATGCTGTATATGGCCGGCGGTGGTCGGTTGACCCGCGTGCACGGCCCGTTCGTGCGCGACGACGAGGTTGAAGCGGTCGTCAAGTTCTTGAAGACCCAAGGCGAACCAAGCTACGTCGAATCGATCACCGAGGAGGCCGACGAAGACGATGGCGACTCCGACGGTGGCGGTGGCTCCGCCGTCGGCGGCAGCAGCAGCTCGGGTGACGCCCTTTACGACCGGGCGGTCGCGCTGGTGTGTCGGGAAGGCAAGGCCTCCACCAGTTTCATCCAACGGCATCTGCGTATCGGGTACAACAGTGCCGCTCGGCTGATGGAACGCATGGAGAAGGAAGGCGTGGTCAGCAAACCCAATCACGTGGGCAAGCGCGAAGTGCTGGCCGGCAGTCACGATGATGTCGACTGACCCTTGTCATCCGAGCCGACCATCCCCAAACCCCTAGGGCAAGGGCCATGCGCCCCCGAACCCATTGTCTTGTCCGTGGAGTCGCCATGAAACGCCGGGGACTGCTCGCCGCCGTCGCTTCGCTGTTCGCCTGTGCCGGCATGCCCGTCGGCCACGCCACACTCAACCCGTTTCCCTTATCGGCGTCGGACCTCGCTGCCGTGGCGAGAGCCGAACGCCATGTCGATTCCATTTCCACGTTGCGGGCCCGGTTCACCCAGATCGCCAATAATGGCAGTGTTACGTCCGGTGTTTTCTATATGTCCAGACCGGGCAAGATGCGGCTGGAATATGATCCGCCCCTGAATGATCTGATTGTCTCCGACGGACTATTCATTTTTCACTGGGATGACGAATTGGCCCAGCAGAGCCAGCAACTGGTCGACGACAATTTGGCCAATGTGTTGCTGCGCGAGCGTTTCCGCCTGTCCGGCGATGTTACGGTGGTCGGCGTGCTGCAAAGCCCGAACGGTGTCCTGGAGATCACGGTGGCTGACACCGAAGAACCGAAGGCCGGCCGTATCACGCTCGTGTTCGAACAGGCCCCCATGCGCCTGATGCGTTGGCGCGTCGTCGATGCCCATGGGCTGACCACACGCATCAAGCTGCACAACGTGCGCACCGGCATGCCGCTGGACCGCGACCTCTTCGTATTCCGCAAACCGCGCAACCGCCGCTGACCGCGACGGCCGGAAGGCGACGGCCTTGCCCGTCCAAACCAACGACCTGGGACGGACAGTCCGTCCAACCGACGGGACCGCGTCCAATCCCGCATCACCCTCTGGGTGGGCGGACGCGCCGCGGGTTTTTCGAGACCCGCGTTGCGACGGGGGCGTCGCCATCCACAACGGCGGGACTCCGACAGGCGCGTTTCGACACTGTCGCCGTGCTAGGATCGCCAGCCGGTTGTCGACCCGGCCAACGACCCCGGGGCGTCATGCGCCCTGGCAAAGCGCCTTGATGAATGCGGGCAGAGCAAAGGCGCCGACATGTAACTCGGGCGTGTAATAGCGCGTCTGCAGACCCGCCGCGGCAAAGCGCGGCGATAGATCGGTCGCCGTCAGGCGGCTGTACTGCGCTTCGTCGGTTGCCCACCCCAAGGTCATAATGCCGCCGAAGTAGGTGGGCACCACAGCCATGTAAAAGGTCACCACGGCGAACGACTGCCCAAGATGTTCCGCACTGTGGCGCACTTCGTCGGGTTGCAGGAACGGCACACCATTCTGCGTGACCAAGATGCCGCCCGGTGTCAGGCAGCGTTTGCAATCGGCATAGAAGGCCGCCGTGAACAGAACTTCACCCGGTCCCTGTGGATCGGTGGAATCGACCAGGATGACGTCGAACCGGCGGTCGGTCTCAGCCACGAAGCGGGCTCCGTCGGCGATCACAACCTCAGCTCGGGCATCGTCGAATGCCCCCGCCGATAAGCCGGGCAAGTACTTCACGCACAGGTCGATCACACCGCGGTCGATCTCCACCATGGTGACCGTCTCGACCCCGGGATGCAGCAGGCAACGGCGGAGCAATCCGCCGTCGCCGCCACCGACGATGAGAACGCGTTTAACGGCGCCGTGAGCCAGAATCGGCACATGCGCCATCATCTCGTGATACACGAATTCATCGCCTTCGGTGGTCTGGACCGCCCCATCGAGGGCCAGAACGCGACCGAACCGGGCATTCTCGAAAATCACGAGTTCCTGCAATCCGGTCCGCTCGCGAAACAGCACGCGGTCCATGCGGAGCGACTGCGCCACGTCCTTGTGCAGGGTCTCCGCAAACCACTCGGTCATGCAACTTCCCCACGATACAGGGCGTCCACCTTCACCGACTGCGGCAGAAACGCCTGTTCCAGAACAGGCACCGCCCGTTCCGGTTCGGCATCGCCGCACATGAACACATCCAGGGCCGCATAGGCGCGTTCCGGCCAGGTATGGATGCTGATGTGCGATTCGGCCAGCACGGCCACGCCGGATACGCCGCCGTTGGGCGTAAAATGGTGCAGATGAATGTGCAGCAAGGTCGCCCCCGCCGCCGTGACCGCATCGACCAGCGTATGCCGCACATGCTCGAGATCGTCGAGCCGTTCGGCGCCCCAGAGATCGATGATGAGATGCGTGCCGGCAAAACATTTGCCATCGCGCGTGACGAAATGGTCCTTCGCTTCGTCCAGCTTGGCACCCTGCCAAGGACCGAGTGTGACGTTCGTCGCGTCGTGTGTGAAGACTTCCGTTTGGGCCTTCCTTGGCGCACGCCCCAAGTCCATCCCCAATTGGAAGAGAGAAGCGGTCTCCGCCATGTTCTCCCCCATCAGTAGATGTACCCCGCCGGATCGGCGGAACGCCGGATATGCTCGAATCGCCCTCCTATTTCAAGACGGAAATTGTCTAAGACCCTTGTTTTTTCGGTACTCAGCCCATTGACGGGCCGCATAGCGCCCCGGATCGCCTTCAGCGGCCCAGGAACGGGCGGCCGATCAGCGCCACCAGGCTGCGTTCCGGCTCCCCTTCAACCCCGATCGGCAGCGCGGGTGTGCGGCGAGTCGCACTGCGTGTACCAAACAGCGGATCCCACAGGCTGAGGATCGTTGCGTAATTGCTATCGGTGTCACGGCGCACGGCGTGGTGGTGCACCCAGTGGATCGAGGGGGTCACCACGATCCAGGAGAGTCGCCGCTCCAGCCACCCCGGCAAGGCCAGGTTGGAATGGTGGAACAAGGCGGATACCAGCACCAACAGCTCGAAAACGAGCACCGAGGTCCACGGGATGCCGACACCCACGATGACCACCGCGCGCACCCCCGTTGACAAGAGCAGTTCGCCGAAATGGAAGCGTACGGCAGAGGTGGTGTCGAGCACGTGATCGAGATGGTGCACCTCATGGAAACGCCAGAGCAGCGGCACCTGGTGATTGGCTCGATGCCACCAATAGATCCAGAAATCCAGCAACAGCAGGTCCAACGCCAGTCCAAGCGGACCCGACCACCAATTGGGACGCAGCCCCAAGGACAGGCTCGCGGCCCACACCGACACCGGCACCACCACAAGCATGGAGGTGGCCATGGTCACCACGGCAATGCCGCCGTTGCGGGCAAGGCGCCGCCAACCGAACCAGCCGTCAGCCGCGGGCCACGGCACGACCGGCCGTAGGCGCTCCAAGGCGAACAAGAGACCGAACCAGACCAACAAGACCCCGGTCTTCAACGCCGCCGACTCCTCCATACCCCCTCCCCGTCCCCCATCTCCGACGCCGACCCAAGACGGCGGATAGACCGCCCCTTGGTGTCCGTATGCGGACCAGCGATGTCTTGAACTAATCGCTCCAGATTTGGGGACGGTCGGCGGCGGTGGCGAGGGGCGGTGCACCATCGGCAAAGACTGCGCCATCGTGGCACCGGGTGACCGCCCAGCGTATGGTCCGTCTCGCTACACTGCCCCCCCCCACATCGGCCTCCCACGCCCGGAGACCGGCCCGTCCAACGCGACCACCGACCTCACTGCTGCCGGAGCCGCCTGCCATGCCGTCCCAGCCGATCAAGATCGCCCCCTCAATCCTCTCCGCCGACTTCGCCCAAATGGGCAACGAAATCCGTGCCATTGACGCAGCGGGGGCCGACTACATCCATATCGACGTCATGGACGGCCATTTCGTTCCCAACCTGACGTTTGGCCCGCCGGTGATCAAAGCCCTGCGCCCGCACACGACCAAACCGTTCGACGTGCACCTGATGATCGACTCGCCTGAGCGATCGCTGGAAGCCTATGCCGAGGCCGGGGCCGACATCCTCACCGTGCATGTCGAAGCCTGCCGGCACCTGGATCGCACGCTGCAGGCGATCCGCGACCTGGGCTGCCGCGCCGGTGTATCCATGAACCCGGCAACGCCACCAGACAGCCTCGCCTATGTGCTCGACCGGCTCGACGTGATCCTGGTCATGTCGGTCAACCCGGGCTTCGGCGGCCAAGCGTTCCTGGACGGCCAGCTAGCCAAACTCCGTCGGATCGCCAGCCTGATCGATGACCGGCCGATCCAACTCGAGGTCGACGGCGGCATCACCCCCGAGACAGCCGGCCGGGTCGCCACCGCGGGGGCCAGTGTGTTGGTGGCCGGCAACGCCATCTTCAGGAGCGGCGATTATGCCGATGCCATCGCTCGGCTGCGGACGGCAGCCGACTCCGCGTCGTAAAGTGGCCATACTGGCCCCATAAAGCTTCCGCCCGCAATCGGGGCCGCCGTGATTGACCGGGTCTGTTCACACAAGATATGGATGAGGCTAGCGAAATCTGGTATGTTGAACGGGTCCGGACACGGGCGAGGGGGCTGCCCGCTTTCTTTCTCTCTACGACACGACGGATGCGGTCCATGGCAGGCCATTCACAATTCAAAAACATCATGCACCGCAAAGGCGCACAGGATGCCAAGCGCGCCAAGGTCTTCAACAAACTGGCCCGGGAGATTTCCGTCGCCGCCAAATCGGGCATGCCCGATCCGACGGCGAACCCGCGCCTGCGCGCCGCGATCCAGGCGGCGCGCGCCCAGAACATGCCACGCGACCGTATCGACCGGGCCATCAGTGCCGCCGCCGGAGCCGATGCCGCCACATACGAAGAGGTCCGCTACGAAGGCTATGGTCCGGGCGGCGTGGCCCTCATCGTGCAGGCGCTCACCGACAACCGCAATCGAACCGCCTCGGAAATCCGCACCGCCTTCAGCAAGCATGGCGGCACCCTTGGCGAAACCAACTCGGTCAGTTTCCAGTTCAATCGGATCGGCCAGGTCATCTACCCGGCGGCCGTCGCGGGTGCCGACGAGGTATTCGAAGCGGCGCTGGAGGCGGGCGCGGAGAATGTGGACAGCGGTGCCGAGCGGCACGAGGTGACTATGGCTGTGGATGATTTCTCCGCCGTGCGCGATGCCTTGGAAGCGCGATTCGGTACACCGGAAAACGCCCAGCTAACCTGGAAGCCGCTCAACGCCGTGCCGGTCGGCGACGATGCCGCGATGAGCCTGATCAAGCTCCTGAACGTCCTCGACGACAACGACGATGTGCAGTCGGTCGACGGCAACTTCGACATCTCCGACGAGCTGATGGACCGACTGACGGCATGATCATGCGCGCAAACGACACCGGTGGACCAGGTTATGGCCGGTCGGGTGCCAGACCCTGACCCGCCCTTACGGCTCATGGGCCTCGACCCCGGGCTCCGTCGGACCGGATGGGGGATCATTGATGTGCACGGCACTCGCTTGAAACACATTGCCAATGGTGTGGTATCCTCGTCCAGTGATGCGCCATTGGCGTCGCGGTTGGCGGATTTATTTGAGGCCTTGGCTGGTGTGCTGCACAGCCATGGGCCAAAGGAGGCCGCGGTGGAGGAAACATTCGTCAGCCGCAACGCCGCCTCGACCTTGAAACTTGGTATGGCGCGCGGTGTTTCCCTCCTGGTTGCAGCCCGCGCCGGATTGTCGGTGACGGAGTATCCGGCAAACGTGATCAAGAAATCCCTGGTTGGCGCAGGGCATGCGGCCAAGCCCCAAGTGGCGCTCATGGTCGGCCACCTTTTGGGCGCTGACGCTCTGGCCACCGGTGATGCGGCGGATGCCCTCGCAGTGGCCATTTGCCATGCTCACCGCCGCACGACGCAGCGGGTCTGGACCGCCACGGCGATGGGAATCCAACAGGCGGGACTCAGGTCGTGATCGCCAAGCTCACCGGGCGCCTTGACAGCTTCGGCGCAGACACCCTGGTCGTGGATGTCGGCGGAGTCGGCTACCTGGTCACCTGTTCGGGGCGAACCCGTCGCGAGATCGGCGCACCGGGTCGCCACATCAGTCTGGCCATCGAAACCCATGTGCGGGAGGACCGGATACAGCTTTTTGGCTTTGCCAATGGTATGGAACGCGAGTGGTTCCGGTTGCTGACCACGGTGCCCGGCGTGGGCGCCCGGGTGGCACTGGCGTTGCTCGACATCCTGACGCCGGCGCAGCTTGCCCGTGCCTTGGCGGCCCAAGACCGGTCGGCCCTGACCCGCGCCGACGGTGTTGGCCCGAAACTGGCTGCCCGCGTCATCGCCGAACTCCGGGACCGGGCGCCCGCACCGACCGTCTCGGCACCTTCCGCGACACATCCGGAAACCATCGACGTCCGGGCCCGCATCTCCGGGCCAGCGAGCGACGATGCCGTGTCGGCGCTGGTCAACCTGGGCTATGGGCGCAGTGAAGCGCACGAGGCGGTTGCCATAGCCGCCGGCATGCTCGGTCCCGACGCAAGCGTGCAAGCGTTGATCCGGAGCGGCCTGCAGCGGCTGGCCCCCTCGGAGACCGGACCGTGACCACCGCCGCGGATACTGGGGACCGGTTGGTCGATCCGGCGGCCGCCCCCGAGGACGATGGCGATCGGGCCGTGCGCCCCCTATCACTGGACGCCTTCGTCGGTCAGACGGCGCTTAAGGAAAACCTGGCGGTGTTCATCCGAGCCGCCGCCGCCCGTGGCGAGGCGCTCGACCACGTCCTGTTCCATGGCCCTCCGGGCCTCGGCAAGACCACATTGGCGCAGATCGTGGCGCGCGAATTGGGCGTCAACTTCCGCGCCACCTCGGGGCCGGTGATCGCGCGCGCCGGAGACCTGGCAGCCATTCTGACCAATCTGCAAGCGCGCGACGTCCTGTTCATCGACGAGATTCACCGCTTGGCGCCCGCCGTGGAGGAAATCCTTTACCCCGCTATGGAGGATTTCCAGCTCGATTTGGTGATCGGCGAGGGGCCGGGCGCCCGCTCCGTGCGTATCGATCTGCCGCCGTTCACACTGGTCGGTGCAACCACCCGATCCGGTCTGATCACCCGACCGCTGCGGGAACGCTTCGGCATTCCGTTGCGCCTGATGTTCTACAATACCGACGAGCTGGAGCAGATCGTGCGTCGGGCCGCCGGTGTTTTGCAGGCCGCTATCGACCATGACGGGGCTCGTGAAATCGCGCGGCGGGCCCGCGGCACACCCAGAGTCGCCGGTCGACTGCTGCGGCGCGTGCGCGATTTCGCCGCGGTGGCCGAACGGCCGGTCATCGACGGCACCACGGCGGACGCGGCGTTGACCCGGCTCGACGTCGACCGGCTCGGGCTAGACACCATGGACCGGCGCTATCTGCATTGTCTTGCGGTGAACTACGGCGGCGGCCCGGCCGGTGTAGAAACCTTGGCCGCGGCGCTGGCGGAACAACGCGACGTCATCGAGGAGGTCATCGAACCCTTCCTGCTGCAACAGGGTTTTCTGCAGCGCACGCCGCGCGGTCGTCTGATCACCGACCCGGGTTACCGACACCTGGGCCTCCAACCGCCACCACCACCGGAGGCAGATCTGTTGGCGACCCTCACCGCGGATGCGACATGAACGCCGACCAGCCCGTTGCGACCACACCATGCTTCCGGTCGACCGTGCGGGTCTATTACGAAGACACCGACGCCGGTGGCATGGTTTACCATACCGCATTCTTGCGTTTTGCCGAGCGGGCCCGCACGGAATGGTTGCGACAGGTCGGCTTTACGCATCCTGTGCTCGTGGCGCGTCACGGTGTCATGATTGTCGTGACCGGGCTTGAGGTCCGCTATCGGCGGCCGGCACGCTTGGATGACCGATTGTCGATCGAGACTCGGATCAGCGCGGTCGGGGTGGCGTCGTTGCGCATGATCCAACGGATCGATGGCGATGACGGCATGCCTCTCGTCGAGGTTGCGGTCCGGCTCGCCTGTCTCACCGGCGACGGTCGGCCAGCCCGGTTTCCCGATCCCGTGCGCCGCGCCTTCGCGGACTGGGCGGCAACGGCGGTGGACCGGCAAATGAGAGGGTAGGAAATGGATCCGACGGTGTTCGAGGGCGTCCAGTTGGGTGGCACCCTAGCGCAACCGACCCATCTGTCCATGGTCGGCCTGTTCCTACAGGCCGATATCGTGGTCAAGGTCGTGATGCTGGTGCTGGTGGCAGCATCGGTCTGGTCATGGGCTATCATTGTCGAAAAGAGCTTCCGGGTCCGGCGGCTGAACGGGCGTGCCAACCGCTTCGATGACGAATTCTGGTCCGGCGGTTCGCTGGACACCCTCTATGAGAAGCTCGCAAAGAAACCGCGCGACCCCATGGCCGCCACCTTCGTGGCGGGCATGCGTGAATGGCGCCTGGCGTCGGAACGGGTGCTGACCGGCGACGGCACCTTGCGCGCTGGTCTCCAGGCACGCGTTGAGCGTCAGATGTCGCTGTCGATCATGCGGGAATTGGCGGCGGCCGAGCGCAACATGACCTTCCTCGCCTCGGTCGGCTCGACAGCCCCGTTTATTGGGCTTTTCGGCACGGTTTGGGGCATCATGAACAGCTTCAGTGCCATTGCCAGCACCAACAACACCAGCCTGGCCGTGGTTGCGCCGGGCATCGCTGAGGCCTTGTTCGCCACCGCACTCGGGCTTCTGGCAGCGATCCCAGCGGTGGTGGCCTACAACAAGTTCGCCACGGACCTGGCCCGCTATGGCGACCGGCTCGAGGCTTTCGCCGACGAGTTCTCGGCCATCTTGTCGCGCCATCTCGAGGAACAGGGCTAAGCTATGGCGGCAACTCCGATGTCAGCCGGCCCCAAACGCCGCCGCGGCCGGCACCGGCTGCGGCCACTCAGCGAAATCAACGTGACACCGTTCGTCGACGTCATGCTGGTGTTGCTCGTGGTCTTCATGGTGGCAGCCCCGCTGTTGACGCTGGGGGTACCGGTGGATTTGCCGGAATCCGCGGCCGGTCCGCTGCCGGCGGAGCGGGAGCCGATTGGCGTATCTGTCGTCCCCGATGGACGACTGTTCGTGCGCGATACTGAGGTATCGCTCTACAACCTGGTGCCATTGCTCATCGCCGAGACGCGGGGCAATGCCGAGGCACGCATCCTGGTCCGGGGCGACCGCCGCATCTCGTATGGCCGCATGATGCAGGTCATGGGCGTCATCAATGCGGCCGGGTTCCGCAAGATCGGCCTTGTGGCTGAAGCGCCGACCCCGCGGGCCAGACGCCCGGCTGGGGACGACGCCGACCGGCGCTGAGGCTCGGCGGGGGGCAGGAATGGGTGTAGGGCTCCTGGTATCCCTGGTTCTCCACGCCACGGTTCTGGCCGTGGCGGTCCTTGGCGTTCGGTTCGATCCGGAACCGACGGTTGGGCGCGAGACCACCATCCCGATCGAATTCGTCCCGGCCGACAGCCTGCCGGTCGAGACCACTGGCGGCGACCCAACCGCCGAACCAGGTGTTGGACCACGTCGGCTTCAGCCTCCCACGACCCTGACGCCGCTCTTGTCCGCACCGCCACCGCCGGACTCGGTGGACGCGCCACCACCACCGCAACTGGCTCAGCGCGCGCCCAACCCACCACAGCTCACCGAGACGCCACCACCACCTCGCGCGCCGATCCCGCCGCCGCGGCCATCTGTTCCGGTATCCCCCGCCCCGGAGCCGGAGCCGGAGCCGCAATCCGGACCGGAACCGGAGCCGGTGCCGGAACCGCCGCC
>JANQJV010000363.1 GCA_028281465.1 Azospirillaceae bacterium
GGCGGATTCTTAAAAAGGGGATTGGTCTTCACTACACGCGATTTGGCAAACTCCCATCGTGCAAGATCAAGACGTTAACAGGCTCCAGCGACCCCCAAATCACCGTTTTCGAGGGCGAACCCGCGAAGTCGGGTTAACGAGGCCCGGGGTCGGCTCGGTCAAGTGGGCATAGATCGCCGTTGAGGTGATACTCGCATGACCGAGCAGGACCTGGATGATCCGAGCTTCGACGCCATTCTCCATCAGGCGCGTGGCGTAGCTGTGGCGCAGGACGCGGGGTGTCGGCCGGCGATCTGTGAAGCCGTCGGCCGCGGCCCGAAAGCTGCTGACCAGGACACGATCGCTCAGCGGCTTGGGGCCGGCTTCGTTGGGAAACATCCAGTTCCGGTTGCAGTGTGTGTACCAGATCCTCAAAGCTCATTGAGCACTAATGGCGGCGAGGGAACCAAGCGCTCCTTGTTGCCTATGCCGATGATGCGCAGCACCAGTCGGCTGCGATTGATCGCGGTGACCGGAAGGCGGGCAGCCTCCGAAATGCGCAGGCCGCAGCCGTACATGAGCGAGGCCAGGTGGCCAGGCTGTTTGATCAGGCTGAGGAGGGAGCGAACCTGGTCGTCGGTCAGGACATCCGGTAGCCGCTTCGCTCAGAAGGTCCGGCGACCGCTTGTCACGCGCGGCAAGGCTCCGAACCGAATAAAAAGGTACGACAGCTGGGTCCGCGGCGACAGACCGGCCAGGTCCATGTCTTCGATCATCCGCCGCCGCAGTGGCGCGGACGTGCCAAGGCTCTTCATCGTATCCGTCATGCTGATCTCCATGCTGATCGCGGGCCGGACCATTCCGGCCTCACAGCAGCATGGACCGTGACGTTCATACTCCGGCTTGATCCAAGCGCATCCTCGGCGCCAGCCGTTCGTTCAACAATTCAGTAGGGTTAATCCTCTTGAGTGCCCGCAGCTTAACCCAAAGGCGAAAACCTCACGATGAAATTGCGTTCCGTCATCGACGATTTCTTATCAGCCGGTTGTGCCCGCGGATTGTCTGATCATACGCTGCGCGCCTACCAGCAGGATCTGACGGCGTTTTCCCGCTGGGTTCGGCATGTCGACCCGGATTCTGTTTTCGGAAAGGACACAATTCTTGAGTGGATTTCGGAGATGCGAGGACAAGGTTACGCCGCAGCCACCATCAAGCGTCGATTGGCCTGTCTGAAGGTCTTCTGTCGGTGGCTTGAGGACGAGGATCGTTTGAAAGTCAACCCGTTCCATCGATTTCGCGCGTCCATACGGCTTCCGCACCGGCTTCCGCGGAATTTGAAAGCAGATGAAATCAGTGCACTGCTCACACAGCCGCCGCATGCGGCAGCTACCGATCCCGCCGCTGACGTCGACAACGACGCGGCTGCGACCCTGTCCCTCGCGCTGGAACTACTGTTCACAACGGGTGTGAGAGTTGGGGAACTCTGTTCTATCCGTCTCCGCGACATCGATCTGACCACCGGGTCCATCGCCATCCGCGGAAAAGGAAACCGGGAGCGCCATGTCTTTCTGGTGGACGATGCGGTGACCACCCAACTTTGCGAGTACATTCAGAAGCGCCGTCCAGCTTTTCCGGACCTGGACACTTTGTTGCTGACCCCACGCGGTCTGGCGGCCGACCCGAACCATATTCGCCAGCTCTTACACCGCCATGTTGCGGTCCTGAAGCTACCCCGGCGGATCACGCCGCACATGTTGCGTCACACCGCTGCCACCGAATTGCTCAGATGCGGGGTCGACATTCGACTGGTTCAGAGACTTCTGGGACATGCCAGCATTTCCACGACTGAAATCTACACTCATGTGTCTGATACGACACTGAGCACCACTTTACGCAATGTGAATCCAAGGGGACGTCTGCGGCAAGAGGCCAAAGGAGATTGATAACTCGGAATTATGGCTGAATCTCTATTTGAGCGGTGGCGGCAACGGATCAAATGGGTCCGCGACCACGCCACGAAGATGAGCGTCGTCGTGCTCGCCGACGATCCAGCGATGGTGCAGGAACGGCCGGCTCTGAAAGCCATCAAGTACCTGGAAAGGCTGGTGTCGGACGAGGAACTGAATACGCTGTCCCAAGCCCTTATTAGCACGGGGATCTCGACCCGTACTGTTTTCGGAGTGCGTGCGTTGGTGCGCGCAGCAGTCGATGAAACCCTGTTTCCAGCAGACACGCCCATCAAAGTGGTGATCGACAAGACCGAGGGTGGCGGCCACCGCGACGGATTTGGCCCTGCTCGACGCTCAACGGTGGCGCTGTTATGTAATCAGTTTGGCTTCCACTACCCTCACAGCGATGCATACGCCGCCGCCATTACTCGGCACAAGCACCATCAGGCAATGCTGTTGCACCAGGCAGGTATTCCGGCTCCGAAAACGTGGTCGTTCCATCCAGAGCGGGGCTGGCAAACCGGCGCTCCTCCTGAAGGACTGAAGGTCTTGTGCAAGTCGACATACGAAGCCTGGAGTGTTGGTGTCAGCGAAAACACCGTTCGATCGTACGATTCCGATGCCGATCAGATTGTGGCCGCACTCTGCAAAGAACTTGGTCAACCTGTGTGCGTCCAGGAGTTCATCGACGGTCCAGAGATCTATGCCGCTGTATTGGATCCAGGAGTGGCGGTTTGCACGGGCATGATTGAGGTTCGGGCCCGTGGCGGGCCAAAATCGAACGGGTCATATCTCGTTTTTGACGACCACTTTCGTCCCGATGGTTTGGTCTATTTGCCGGTTTCTACCGTCTCCGCCGCCGTCCGCGACCGCATTGCTCACCTTGCGGTGAGAACCTTCATGCTGATGAGTATGTCCTTCGTTGGGCGCGTGGATTTTCGAGTCTCTGAAGATGGCACACCCCACGTTATCGATATCGCAGACAATCCTGGGACCGCGCCAAATAGCTCCTTGACCAGAATTCTGACGTCAGGGAGCGTTCCGCTAGAGGATCAGCCCTTGCTGCTTCTGTCGATGAGCCTGGCGCCTCGATCCGTGGGTGACACATATCGTCAATAGTTCGTTTCTATGGCGAAACGGCAAGCAAAAATTGTCGCAACCGGCCGACAAGAACGATCCGCCACTGTACTACGATGGCGGAATTCAGCGCGCCCATTGCGTAACGTCACTAGGCGGAACTTCCGCGGGCTTCCCGGCCATCGGTTTGGTTCTTTTGAAAAGTGCCCATAGCTCGTCGTCTTAAACACCTGTGATGGGCCTTGACCGCCAACCCTTCCATGTGTAGCGTCCGAAACATTGCGATTCATTGGGAGGTGAGATAAATTACGTGGTCAGATAGGGATTTGTCAGACAGATAGTCTTCTAATGAAAGCAATAAGATAATGCAGATTTGCGAAGGAGTTCCGTTTAGACTTTTCAGCCTTCGCGTAAAGTTGTAGTCATTGACGAAATCGGTGAGGTGGTTCTGGAACTTCAGATGGCCGTTGACGTGCGCTTTTTCCACGTGGCAACCATCTTTGGGTTGGTACCGTGGCGCTTTGCCAGTCCTCTCAGGCTCTCTTAACTATTTTGCATCGCTCGACGGACCGCCTCAGTCGTGCGGGCGTTCCCACGCAACATTAGTCCCATAGGGCCTTCTTCCATTTTGTGGAATGGAGTGCACCATCAATCCTTGGGATCAAGCTCCTCCTCTAGCCCGACTTCGCGGATTCGCGGGTTTTTCGATGCTCTGGGTGTTCAAAATCAATGGCTTGAGGCCAAAGGTCTTCACTACAAGGGGGTCGTATCCGGGGAGTGCGACCGCGACGCTGGGGCGTGGTTCGGTCGTCGGGCTTAGATTGGGCCGATGGGCAGGAGCCTATCGCCTTCCCTTCTATCGGCGGCGGGAAATTGACCGCTGTATTTTAACCGTGAGGTGGAGTCTTGAAAAGGGGATTGGTCTTCACTATACGCGATTGGGCAAACTCCCATCATGCAAGATCAAGATGTTAGCAGGTTCCAGCGACCCCCAAATCACCGTTTTCGAGGGCGAATCCGCGAAGTCGGGTTAAGCGGAGGGAGAAAGGCGAGGGGGCAGGGACGCGTTTGGCGTCTTGGCGCGCCTTCGCCGCGGCTTCTTTGTAGGTGGTTGAGAGGTTAGTGGCTTCCATCCGTCAAACTCCAATGAAGTCAACGGATTACGACCAGGATCAGTAAGAGGGGCAAAAAGGGTGGCAGATTGAATTTGGGGGATTCCCGTCGACCGTAGGATGTGATTCGTTTGGGTCATGACGGGGGGCCCAGATCTAGAC
>JANQJV010000371.1 GCA_028281465.1 Azospirillaceae bacterium
CCGACACAAGGACCGGTCCTCGGGCCGCCCTGTTTCGGAGCGCCGGCATCCTTGCCGGCTGGACCGCCGGCTTCCAGCCGGCCCGGACCACGGCCCAGCCGCCGGCCGCCAAGATGGCGGCGGTCCAGTCGGCAGGGATGCCGGCGCTCCTCGTTCAGTGCCGAAACCGAACCTGTCGTCAATGCGGGCCATGGGTATTATCGGTGGGTTCTGGCGGGCCTCTTCGAGGTCACGCAGTGTAGACGGCCTGTTTTGGCAATGCGTGACCTCACGGAAGCCGACTTGAACGGACCTGGCAGCAAGGATGAAATCGTAGCGGCACGGTCAGCGATCAAAAGGCCGGTCGCGCCGAATGCGATGGCGATTTGGTTCTCCAGTCGGCGTGACTACGTCCAATGCCGTTTTAGAACCGCTAAAGCTGGTGAAAAGTCCAAGCTGGCCAGAGCTTCCTTGAACACCCGGATGGCGTTGTCACTGGTATCAGCCTCGCCAATGTACTGGCTGAGCTGAGGATTGAGATTGGCGTACCGGTCACCCAGCATCATGGAGGCTAGATATGGTATACTGTTCGTCGAGGTACCATTCAGGATCATATTCAGGACGGGAATCTGCTGGTTTGGAGCCATGTTGCTCAGAATCTGCGGCAGATTATCGTCTTGTCCGCCGACACCATTCAGCCATTGGTAGGCGCCCCAGCAAGTGGCATCGCTGCCGATCCAGTTCGGCATCAGCCCGGTGCCGAAGTTGATGACGGAGACGGTTTCGACCTTGAGGTTCATGTGCGTCAGCGGATCGACGGCGGCCGCTACCGCCGCCAGGGTGGGATCATGATTAAAGAAGGCGCCGTCCACGTATTGCAGGTCGCCGATCGAATAGGTCCCAAGCAAGCCCGGCATCGCCCCGCTGGCCATCACCGCGTCAATGAGTCTGGTGTCTGCGCTCGGAGACTGCGGTAAGTTGTGGAATAGCACCGGTCCCCAAGTTTGGCCGGGTGTCTCCCCGCGCGCCGGCGTGCCGAGTTGGAACGTCGTGAACAGGATATGTTTCTTGATCTCGCGAATTGCCATGTCGACCCTGTCGGCGATCTGTTTGGGAAGTCTCCCGATCTGCTGCCTAGGGTTCGGGAACAGCGGGTTGTGGGGATCGTTTGTTTGCCCGATTGCCGTTGCGGCCCGAATAGGCCCTTCGTACAGCGCCACGAGCTCCTCGGGAGTGAGTTCAATACCAAGAAGGGCCGTGATGGTCGCGCCGGTTGAAGTGCCGCATAACATATCAGCGGTGTCGGTCAACTTTCTTCCGGTCTCTTCTTTGAACTTTGCATCCAACTCTCTCAGCATGAGGGCGGAGAGGAGGCCGCGAAAGCCACCACCACAAAAAGAGAGAATTTTGTAAGTCATGATGTGTCTCCAAGTTTTGGCAACAGAGGGTGTATTGCAGTCTGCTAGGAAGGTTAAGACATCAGTCGTCGGGCGCTAAAGAGTCTGAATATACTAATTAAGAAAGAGAATAGTGTTATGAATGATTTGTGAGGCTGGGTTTTGGGGCACGAAATATGGAGGAAAATTCCACACTCTATAATTCAGAATATACGTCTACTGTATTGCTATGCTTTGTTTCCTCTGCGATGCTATGGTGTCTAAAATGCTCGGACTCTGCAGTGATATCGTTGGTTCTTGTGTGGTGTGGCAGGGCAGGGGCGACATGGTGGCCGGTACATCTTGTTGTGCCTCTACGGACAGTAATAGAAAGTTACTATAATCTCCATGACATGAGCTGACATGACGTTTGTATGCTTATGGTGCGATTTCTAGAGTGCGATGTCAGTTTCAGCGGATCGGCGGAAATCGCTCCGGAGTCTCATTCTGTCAGTCTTAGTGAGCTGACGAGCGAATCTCCGCCGCCGTGTAAGAGGGTCTAGTTGGTTGCTGAAAGTCCTGAAACACAACAGTCACTTGGGCCCGGATTTGGTGCAGGCGCCTTGAGGAAGCATTGTCCCTCAGGGTAAAATTCATCGGGCTTGAGATACGTCCAGGCATCACAGGTCGTGGTCGAATCGCAGTGCAGTGCGCAAATGAATGGATCGCTTGGGGTCGGTGTGAATTGGTAGAAATCGTTGCCCGGTCGATCGGTGTTCTCTTCATAGGCCTGCGCCAGGGTGGCGCCGACCAGTATGAAACTGAGGATGAAGATAGCAAGAATCGCTCGCATCCTGATCTCCCTAATAACCGCAGTGGTTGGTTGTGGCGACGCAATCCAGTTGATGACTGCCAGTCGGATCATTCACCATCGTCGCCAAAAGTGTGAGTCGTCAAAGTTAGTCAAATTGAGTCAAAATGGGACTCCAAGCGAATGCCTCGCAATCCGGGCGGTGGATGTGACACCCGGCCTCGGGCCTCGGAGGGCGTTCCTGATGCGTGTGGTCGCCAGCGTGAGACCTACAGCACGAGGCACTCATCGCGCCTCAACGCGACAGATCTGAGGATGCTGAGGCTGATCATGGTCGGTCATTGCAGGGGCAGGAGGCCATGCCTGCGAGAGGCCATAGGCCGGGCCTTTGGAATAATCTTGCAATCTATGGATTCTATAAAACTGCTTTAGCCTTCTGCTTCACATTTCTTAACTGGGGAGTCGCACTCGATTTTAACCGATGATGCTTCGCGTGACCTTGTCTATTTTACCGCTAGTGGCAAGTACAAGGAAACGTTGGTTCCATTGCTGGGTTCGCTCTCGACGGTGAGGTTGCCGTGATGGGCTTGCAGGATCCGCAAGGCGATATAGAGTCCCACCCCGGCCCCCTTTGTACCGACCGAAGAGGTGGCGCGAAAGTACATGGTCCCGATCCGGTCGACTTCCTCGGCGGTCATGCCAGGGCCGGAATCCTGAACCGAGATCACAAGCTGATCAGCGCGTTTTTCGACCGTGAGCAACACTGGCGTATCCGGCGGTGCATATTTCAGGGCGTTGCCGATGACGTTGCCCAGGGCGATCGCGAGCATCTCCGCGTCGCAGCGCAACCGGATGTCGGGTTCGCCGATCGTTTCCACCAGCCGCGTCTCGTAATCGTCGTGTTGCAAGCGGGTGCGGACGTCGCCGATCACGGCTTCGATGGCGACGTCCTGGAGATCAAGGGCGAAGTTCCCATCCTCCAGAGCTTGGGATGACAGAAACAGGTCCACCATCTCCGCCAATCGGCCGGTACTCTCTCGGATCCAGGTGAGCCGCCTGCGCATGCGCGACACCTCGGCACCATCCGCCAAATTGAGCTCCAGCGATTGCGCAGCCTTGTCGATCGCTGACAGGGGGGAGCGAAATTCGTGCGACAACATTGCAACAAAATTCCTTTGCTCGGCCGCACGGCGGAACGCCA
The DNA here is from genome assembly GCA_028281465.1 of Azospirillaceae bacterium. Taxonomy (GTDB): domain Bacteria; phylum Pseudomonadota; class Alphaproteobacteria; order Azospirillales; family Azospirillaceae; genus JANQJV01. The sequence continues at coordinate 3,368 of JANQJV010000371.1, forward strand.
GGTGAGCATGCTCTTCGGCGCGAAACCACGCTTCCTGAATATCCCGAATGCGGTGCGATAAACCAACGGCTAACAAGACCACATGGAAACCCGTCGCCATTTGGTAGAGATGGGCAGTCCAAAATGTTCTGGGAACATGGCCAAGAAGCTGCAATATGCCAATGATTGAGGCGGCTATCGTCACAAGGTAGGCATAGGTATAGTACTGTAGAGTTGGTTCAAAGCCACGCTTCCTGATCGATAGGATGACGAGACTTAAGGTTAAGAACAATATTACAACGACCATAAAAAACAGGAATGGTGCCAAGGTTCGATACCAGTTAGACACCGACAGCGGCAGCAACAGGGTAAATACGACGGCCATCCCATAGTATGCTCGATGCATTATTGGAAAATAACGCGACATGTCGAGCAGCTTATCCCAAAGGACTAAGACGGTGGACATGCCCAGCAACGTGCCGCCGCCGACCAGAAAGTCGAACACCCATCCGGGGGCCGTGGGAAAGAGCAAGCCGCCCGTTCCGTTGAGGCCAAGATGCATGATGATGAGAGACCCAACATAGGCTGCGTAATAGATCAGGGCCAGATCGCGAATCCAGGTCGCGACCAAGCTGTAGACCACAATCAGGATCGCCAGGCCGCCGAGGTAGGCGCCAAAGACTAAACCACGCAGGCTCTCCGTCGTCGAGAAGGCGGGCGGGCGATACAGCGTGGCCTCCAGCAGCATGACACTGCGTGACTGAACCCGGATGAAGAGGGTCAACGGCCGCGTGTCCGGTAGGGAAATGGACATCGCGTGGCTGGCGGTGCCGAGAACGCGGGCGGTGCGCGGAACATGGTCGCCGGTGCGTGTCTCGTGCCAGCCACCGGAGCGCCGCTCCACATAGACACGCACATCGTCCAGGTAGGGTGGTCCGATTTCCAGGATCCAGTCTCGCGGCGTGTGCCGCGCGCGGCGCACGACGAGCCGATACCAATCGGCACCCCAGCGGAAGCCGCCACCGTCATAGGTTCCAGGGGCGGCGAAATCCTCAGGCGCGACCGTCGCAACCTCGGCCACCGTCCAAGTGAAACCGGGGTCTCGCAACAGAGACAGGTGGGCCGACAGGGGCACGATGGTGATGTCTGCTGGCAGCACCAAAGCCGGTTGGTGCGCACCGGTTTGTCTGGGACATAGCAATAGGGCGATAATCACTAATGATAGAATTGACATTCTGTGCATGATATATTCATATCCATGATCGTTATAATCGAGTGTATCACCGATCATCGATACCAGCGCCTGATTGCTGGAAGGCGAGAGGAAGGGGGGGCAGACGCCTGTGGCAGTTCGTATGATTTGCCTGTCGTCGGTAAGGTGACCGCCCACCTCTCGTCCTCCCGTTTCGCCACCGATCCACTTTCGCCCGCGCACCTTGGATTCTGGACCTTTGTCCCAATGGTCTGCACACACCAATTGGACTCGGTGTGCAAAACGACCCGGTTTCCATACCAGCCATGGACGGCCAGGTGACATCGCGGCCCACCCACGATTCGGCAGGCTCCGGGGTTGGGTCACGCCCGTATCCTACACTGTTTTCATCATTAATGAGACTCATCCGCGCGTGATACATGTGATATTATTATTAATAAATTAAAATACTGTGCAAGTGGTTGCACAAAAAAACACAAATTACATAATGGCACGGCGCCAATCCATCGTCCGGTGCCGGGCGTGATAGGACTCCTCGTCGACGCTCGGGGCCATGAAGATCGCAGTGGGCCATTCACATGTCGGTATCAAATGGCACGGCAAGGATCATCGTCGTGGATGATGAGCCTGTCTTCACCGAAGTGATCGTAGACTATCTGAACGGCGTTGGATTCAATGCAGTCGGTGCCGCCAGCGGAGTAGAATTACATCAGGTTTTGTTAAACATTCGTGCTGATCTCGTAATACTCGATGTCGTGCTCAATGGAGAGAATGGAATCGATTTGGCGCGTCAGATCGCGCGGCACGGGACCATTGGTATCGTCATGCTCACTGACAAAAGAACGGATGACATAGATCATGTGACAGGGTTGTTATCTGGGGCCGACGCGTATCTTTCAAAACGCACGGATCTGCGTGTGATCGAAGCGTCGATCCGCAGCGTTTTGCGCAGGATTGCCAGTCGTTCGGCGCCTTTGATCCCCATGTTCGGGCCGGGGCAGCGCCCATCGGCGCCGGTGGTTTGGCGTTTGGATCCTTTGCGATGGACGCTCCTGGGCCCCTGTGGGCATCCTGTGTCTTTGACCGCCACGGAAGTTACCGTCTTGGAAGTGCTGATTGACGCGGCTGGTCGCCCGATCGACCGGAGCACGTTACTAAAAGCACTGTCGAAGCCAGATACGGAATTCAATCGACGTAATCTTGAAACGATGCTACGCCGGCTTCGCCGTAAGGTGAAGCAGTCGATCGGCTCCGACCTGCCTATTAAGACCGTATATGGCAATGGATTTGCGTTTGCAGAGTCCTCATTGGTCGGTTCTGCTGGTGTATTCTGAATGTCATTTTTTCAATCTGGTTCGTGACATACGATTGATGGGTTTTGTGTTTGAGCAGAGCGTTGCCGCAGAGGGAAACGATCTGCCCGGCACTGATGCGACCAAACGGGCGCATGGCTCTGGCTCAGGGACCATGCGCCGATTTCGGGCCATGGTGCGCCCTTGCTTATTCGCACCGACTCCGCAAGCATGGCAGGCCCGTGCACCGTCCTGTGGGGGGCGTGCCGGCGAATGGCGCCAGGGAGGGAAACCGGTGATGGGAACACGCAAGACATTGAAAATCCTGCATACCCTGGCCACGGCGGGGATCCTCGGCGGGCTTCTGGCGTATATGATCCTGCTGGTTTACGGCCCGCAGGACACGCCACAGGCCGTGGCGAATCTGCGTGTCTCAATTGCGGCGGTCAGCAACTATCTGCTGTTCCCGTCCTTGGTGGTTGTGCTGCTGACCGGCCTGTTGGCCATGATCGTCCACAAGCCTTTTCTGGACAAGGGCTGGGTTTGGCTGAAGGCAGCCTCCGGCATTTTAATGTTTAAGGGTGTGCTGACCATCGTGGCGGCCAAGGCGGATTACGCCGCCACGGTGTCCGCGCGTATCGCCGAAGGCGAGGTTGCGGCCGAGGTGCTCGACCGCGCAATGGCCTATGAGTGGGGGACGCTGGCGGTCATCGTGGCCATATCGGTCGCCAATGTGGTGCTCGGTGTCTGGCGCCCGCGGTTGCTGCGGCCGTCGTCGGCGCGCAGTCGAGGCGCGGAGGCCAACCGAATGACCGAAGCGGCCGGGTGAGGCGGTCCGCCCGTGTGCCGAGAAGATTGAAAGCGCTGCCCCAATCGGCCAAGTGGGTATTGGGGGTGCGGACCACCCTCATACGGCCGGTTTCACGCGGCGGTGCGCCGGGCGTCCGCCAGCCAATGCGCCACCGCCCGGCGCTCGTCGACGGTGAGAAAGAGCCCGTGTTTGGTGCGACGCTCGAGCACGTCGGCGCCGCGCCGCGCCCATTCCCGCTCGACCGCCCACTGCAATTCGATTTCATACAGCAAACCGCCGAAATGGCGCCCCAAATCGGCCGTGGCCTTGGCCCCGTCCAGCAGCAGCGTCGCGTCCGTGCCATAGGTCTGGGCATAGTGACGGGCCAGCGAGGCCGGCAACCAGGCATGGCGGTGCGCAAACTCGGCGACCCACGCCGTCAGATCGGCGTTCGGCAGTTCGCCGCCAGGCAGCGGCGTGCCCGCGGTCCACGGTCGTCCCATGGTGGGGAAGAATGGCTTGAGGCGCTCCAGGCCATGCTCGGCGAGCTTTCGGTACGTGGTCAGCTTGCCACCGAAGGCCGACAGGATCGGGGCCTGGCCATCGCCGCCACTCAGATCGAACTCATAGTCGCGCGTGACCGCCGAGGCGTTCTTGGTGCTGTCGTCATCGAACAGGGGACGGACTCCGGAGAAGCTGGCCAGCACCTGATCCGGTGTCATCGCCAGATCGAAGTACCGGTTGAGGATGGTGCACAGGTAGTCGATCTCGCCGCCGTCGATGGCAGCATCTTCGGGCCGGCCGTCGAATGGAATATCGGTGGTTCCGACCAACGCCAAATCGTCTTGGTAGGGGTTGACGAAGATCAGACGCCGGTCGGTGTTCTGCAGGACGTAGCCATGCGTGCCCTGCCACCACCGTTTGGTGATGATATGGCTGCCCTTGACCAAACGAATGCGGCGATGGGCGTTCACGCCGGCAACGGTGCCCAGAACCCGCTCGACCCAGGGACCTCCGGCGTTGAACACGGCGCGGGCGTGGAGGGTTCGGGTCTCGCCGCTGTCGCTGTCGCGGAGGGTTGCCCGCCACAGGTCACCCTCGCGTCGCGTCGCTACCACGGCGGTGCGCGTCAACACGGTGGCGCCGCGGGCGGCCGCATCGCGGGCGTTCAATACTACCAGCCGGGCGTCGTCCACCCAACAGTCGTAATAGGCGAAGCCTTTGCGGAAGGGCGCTCTCAGGACCTCCCCTTCGGAGCCGGACGAGAGGTTGACCGGTCCGCTTGCCGGGATGCGCTTGCGTCCGCCCAGATGGTCGTACAGGAACAACCCGAGCTGGATCAGCCAGCGCGGCCGTTGTTCCGGGCTGTGGGGCAGGATCAGGCGGAGCGGCCATGTGACATGGGGGGCCGCCGCCAGCAGAACCTCGCGTTCGATCAGCGCTTCGCGCACCAGTCGAAACTCGTAGTACTCCAGATAGCGCAGCCCACCGTGGATGTATTTGCCGGTGCGCGAGGACGTGCCTTCCCCGAGGTCATCCTTTTCGGCCAGAACCACCGAGAGGCCCCGCCCCGCGGCGTCGCGCGCAACGCCGACACCATTGATGCCGCCGCCGATGACCAGAAGATCCGCCGGCTTGGTCGGTTCGGTGACCATGGGGGGTCAAGCCTCGATCGCCGCCAGATCCGGCTTCGGTCCTTCCAACATGGCCGCCGGCTCGGGCTTGATGCGCCGCTGTTCATCCTGCAGTCCATAGGAGCCGAACCCCTCCATGGTTTCGGCGATCTGGCTCTCGGTCAGCAGGTTCGGGCCGCCGATCTGAAGCGACAGGTAATACTGCCGCGCAATTGTCTCGAGTTCGACCGCGGTCCACATCGCCTTGGCCAGATTGGTGCCGAGCGCGATCATGCCGTGGTTGGCCAGGAGGCAGGCGTTTCGTCCCAACAGCGCGGTGAGCGCGTGGCGCGACAACTCGGCGGTCCCGAAGCGGGCATAAGGCGCACACCGGATATCCATGCCGCCGAAGGCCGCCATCATGTAGTGCACCGGCGGGATGCCTTTGCCGCAGATCGCCAACACCGTGCAATAGGTGGCATGGGTGTGGACGACGCTGCCCATGTCCGGCCGCTCGCGCAGGATGTCCAGGTGAAAGCGCCATTCGGTCGAGGGTTTGTGCGGTCCTTCCCAGGCACCGTAATCGCCTTCGATCGGCATGGCGGCGATCATCTCCGGCTTCATGGCATCGTATGGGATGGCCGACGGCGTGATCAGCATGCGATCACCGAAGCGCACCGAGATGTTGCCCGATGTGCCTTGATTCAATCCTGTTGCATTCATCCAGCGGCACTGGCGAATGATCTCTTCGCGGAGTGCCTTTTCCTCTTTCTTCATGGAGTCCTCAGCAGGGATGGAGGGGCGGGGCGCCAGCCAGCAGCCGTCGGATTTCCTCCGCGGTCTGGCCGGCGGCGATCGTCACGGTCTTCAGGGATGCGCCGGCAATATGGGGGGTCAGCGTTACGTTGGGCAGTGTCAGCAGTCGCCAGTCGGGCGGAACCGGTTCGACGGCAAAGGTTTCCAGCATCGCGCCGCGGAGATGGCCGGTCTCGAGGGCGTCACACAAGGCTTCATAGTCGACCATCGGCCCACGCGCCGTGTTGACGAAGGTGGCCCCCGGCTTCATGCGCGCGAAGGCGGCGCGATCGATGAAGCCGGTGGTTTCCGGGGTCACCCGGGCATGCAAGGTCACCACGTCAGCCATCGCCAACAGGCTGTCGCGGTCGACCAGGCGAACGCCGTCCACCGCATCCATGGCCGTCAGTTGCACGTAGGGGTCGGCCACCAGCACCCGGCAGCCGAAGGCGCGCAGCAAGCGCACGACGCGGGTGCCGATCTGGCCGTAGCCGATGACGCCGACGGTCAACGCCGACAGCTCGTCGCCCACGACGTCGGCCCGGTACAGGTCGCCGCGCCACGCGCCCCGGCGCAAGGCGTCGTGGCCGCGGGTGATGTTCCGGGTTTCGGCCAGGATCGCCCCAATGCAGAACTCCGCCACCGCCGAAGCGTTGCGTCCCGGGGTATTGACGACGGTGATGCCGCGCTCTCTGGCTGCCACCATGTCGATGTTGACCGGACCGCCGCGGGACACGGCGACGAAGCGCAGGGACGGCAGACGGTCCATCATGCGCGCCGACAAGGGTGCCAGATGGGTGATGAGGATCGGGGCCGCGCCGACATGGGCGATCACCGCCTCCGGATCGCCCATGTATTCCTTGAGACCGTCCAGCCCGGGAACCTGGTAGCCGTGCTGCATCGGTTGGTCCGGCCACGGCAGGTCCAGACTGCGGCAGGTCACTTGATCGCCCACGGCCGCGTGCAGGGCGGCCTCGAACAGGTCGGAGCGCATGAACCGATCGCCGATGATCGCAACTTCGGTCATGCTGGCCTCCGCGTCGCCGCCAGGTTGGTCCAGGCCGGCACCAATGCCATGCGGGTGGCGACGAACGCCGGGAACAGGCGATGGTACGTCCGTGTGAGCGCCGCGTCCGGCGCCTCGCGTGGTCCGAGACGGCGCGTCGTCCATGCGTCGGCAATCGCTTCGGTGTCGGGGTATAGGCCTTGCGCCAAGGCGGCGATCATGGCTGCCCCGGCGGCCGCGGCCTCTGGCTGGTCGACGGTCCGTACCGGCGCCCCGAGGGTGGCGGCCAGGATGCGGCGTGCCGCCGCCGAGCGGCTGGCGCCACCCGTGATCCGAATCTCCGCGGGCAGCGGCCCCATGGCCGCGTAGCAATCCCGCGCCGCCATGGCCAAGCCTTCGAACACCGCGCGCATGAGGTCGAACCAGCCGACGCCTTGGGCCAGGCCGGTGAAACTGGCGCGGGCGTCCGGTTCGGTGAAGGGGCCGCGTTCGCCCGCCGGCGAGACGTAAGGATGGTAAAGGACCGTTCCGGGGCGTGCCGACAGGATCTTGTCATCCAATCCCGCCAGCAAGTCGGCCCGTGATCGTGTCACGCCCTGGGAGGCCAGGAGATCGCGCGCCACGTCCAGCATCCAGTCGATGTTGAGGGTGGCCGCCATATTGGTTTGAATCTGGCCATAGGCGCGTCCCGGAAAGGCCATGACATAGCCGGTACGATCCGCATTGAGTCGGACATTCTCGGCGTCGGGGGCAAACCGCATGTGCACGCCGGTCGAACCGAGGATCGTGAAGCCGGGGCGGGTCGCCGCGTCATGCAATCCGCCGCCCAAGGCCGCGCACATGATGTCGACATAGCCGAGCGAGACCGGCAGCCCCGGCGGCAATCCGGTGGCCGCGGCCGCAGCCGGGGTCAGCGGGGCCGCCGCGTTGGCCCCATCGACGATCGGCGGCAAAAGATGTTGCAGATCGGCCAGACCCAGCGCTTCGATCACGCTGTCCGCATAGGCACGGGTGCGAAAATCGCCGAAGGTGAACACGCCTTCGGTCGGGCAGGTCGCCCGGCGCCCGGTCAGCCGAAAATACAACCAGTCCTTGGGATGGAAGGCGGTGGTGGCGCGGGCCGGCAGGTCTGGCGCATGGCGTTTCATCCAAGTCAAATGCGTGCGCATCTGACACACGTTGATACCGGTGCCGCACGTCCGATAAATCTGCGCTGCGGCGGGAGCCTTGGCCAGGGCACGGGCCTCCGCGGCGCTGCGGCCGTCCAGCCACAACCAGCCGTCGTGCACCGGCGCCCCGTCGGCGTCGACCAGCCAGCAGCCGTCGCCCTGGCCAGTCACGCCGAGGGCGGCTACGCGGGTGGTCAATCCCGGATGTGCGTCCAGCAGGGATCGTACGACGGCGGCGGCATCGTCCCAGGTGCGGCGCATGTCTTGTTCCACGCCGCCATTGGGGAGTGTCGTGTAGCTGTTCGGTCGACTGGTACTGGCGAGCAGGCGCCCGTCCACGTCGAAGGCCACCGCCTTGACCATGGAGGTGCCGGAGTCCAGCCCGATCAGCACCGGTGCCGTGTCGCCGTCGCTCATGCCGCCCTCCTGCCATGGACAATCGCCGCGCCGCTGTCGATGTCGAACACGTGCAAATCCTCAGGCGCGAAGGCAACGCCGATAACGTCGCCCGGGGCCATAGGGACGCGCCGATGTTCTACGGTGACCAGCATGCTCCCCGCGAAGGTGGCGGCCACATGGCTCTGGTCGCCGAGCCATTGGTTGACCTCGACCCGGGCCGGGGCCCCGGTCGGCGCCAATCGCACCGCGTGTGGGCGAATGCCCAGAACCACCCGGCCGCGCCGCAAGAGCGCGGCGCATGCCGCCTGCTCGAAGGCGGTGTGCGGATAGCCCAGAGTCACGCCATCAGCCAGATGGAAGCGGAGTTCGCGCTCGGTCACCGCAACGTCGGCTTCCAACACGTTCATCGGCGGCTCGCCGATGAAGGTTCCGGTGAACAGGTTCGCCGGGCGTTGCCTTAGGGATGCGGGTTCGGCGAATTGCTGCAGTACGCCGTTCTCCATCACCGCGATCCGATCGGCCAAGGCATTGGCTTCGGTCTGGTCGTGTGTGACCAGGATCACCGTCAGTCCGCGCTCCTTGATGAAATGCTTGATCCGACCGCGCAGCAAGGCACGGAGCTGCGGTTCGAGCTGGCCCATCGGTTCGTCCAGCAGATGCAGGTCCGCCTCGCGGATCAGCGCCCGCCCCAAGCTCGCCCGCTGTTGCTGTCCGCCGGAAATCGAGGATGGATAGCGCTCGAGCACGTCTTCAATGTCCAGGAGATGGGCGACCTCTTGGACCCGTCGGGCAACCTCGTCCCGAGCCAGGCGCTTGGCTTTGAGCGCGAAGGCGATGTTGTCGCGAACAGTCAGTGGCGGGTAGAGGGAGTACCCTTCGAACGCCATCGCCACATGGCGCCGGGCCGGTGGAAGCTGATGGATGTCCCGCCCGGCCAGGCGGATCGAGCCGGCGGTGACCGGCTCGAAGCCGGCGATCATTCGCAAGGTCGAGGTTTTGCCACATCCCGAGGAGCCCAGCAGGGCGACGATCTCGCCGCGGTTCATGGCCAAGGAAAGCTCGACCACGGCGCGAACCGGCGGTTTGCCCTTGGGCCTATAGATCTTGTTGACGCGGTCCAGGGTCAGGGCCGGCTGCGGGCGCCCATCGGTCATGCCGCAGCTCCCCGTTTGTGTGCGTCGGCGTCTGCCTTGGGCACGATGCGGTCGCCCGAGCTGCGGTCGAACAGGACGGCGTGGGAGGCGTCGATCCCGACGTGCGCGGGCCCGTCGACGGGGCCGGGTGTGCCCGAGGGCCGTGACACGAGGATTTCTCGGCCGCGTTTCGTCACCGCCAGGGTCACGGTCTTTTCGTTCAGCGGCGTTTCCGCCTCGACCGTCACCGGAACAGCCCCGGCGGTTCCGGCTGCGACGAAGCGCAACGCCTCAGGCCGAAGACCGAGGACGCACGGCCGGCCCACCGCGTGGACCAAGCCGGTGTCCAGCGGAGCACGGGTGTCGGACAGGCGCGCGAACGGCCGCCGGCCATCGGTTTCCGGGATGACATCCAACAGATTGATGGTCGGATCGCCGAACAGGCGGGCGACCTGGATGGTCGCCGGTGCGAAATAGATGTCCGCCGGCGTACCGATCTGCACCAGGCGGCCGCGGTCGAGAATGGCGATCCGGTCGCCGAGCGCCATGGCTTCCCGGTAGTCCTGGGTGACGTAGAGGGTGGCGGCCTGCTCCTCGGCCAGCAGGCGTGGCAGCTCCAAGCGCATCTCGAAGCGCAGCTTGGCATCCACGTTGCACAGCGGGTCGTCCAGCAACAGGATTTTGGGCCGCCCTGCCAGGGCCCGAGCCAGGGCGGTGCGCTGCTTTTGACCGTTGGACAGGGCGCGCGGTGCGTGGCCCAAGACGTGATCGATCTTGAGCATCCGAGCGACGGTCTCGACCCCGGCCCGCATCGCCCCGGCACTGTGCCGTCGGGCCTCGAGCGGGCTGGCGATATTCTCAAAGGCCGACCGGTGCGGGAACAAGGCAAAGTTCTGGAATGCCATGCCGACGCCGCGATCCTCGGGCGGCACTGCCGCCATATCCCGTCCGCCCAGGCGCACCTGCCCCGCATCGGGCTCGATGACCCCGGCGATCAGGCGCAGCAGAACGGTCTTGCCCGCGCCGGACGGGCCAAAAAGCGCCACCGTCTCCCCTTGTGGAACCGCCAAGGATACGCCGTCCAAAACGGTCTGTCCCTTGAACCGTTTGGTCACGTCGACCAGTTCGATGCCAGGCCCGGTCATCATCCTTTCACCGCCCCAAGGGACAGACCCTCGACCAGATAGCGTTGTGCGTAGAGCGCCAGGGCCAGTGTCGGCGCGATCGAGAGGACGATCGCCGCGGCGATCTGTCCGTACTGAATGCCGCTGGCGGTCACAAAGGCGAGCGCCCCGACGGTGACGGGCTGTTTGTCCGCCGACGCCAGCACAAGAGCGAAGATGAAGTTGTTCCAGGCGAAGATAAAGGCGAGCAAGCCAGCCGCGGCAATGCCAGGTCGGGCTAGGGGCAGGGCGATGTCGCGGAACGTCGCCCACCAGGAATGGCCGGAGATGCGATAGGCGTATTCCACATCGGGCGAGATATCCTCGAAATAGCCGCGCACGATCCAGAGAATCAGCGGCAGGCAGATGAGCTGATAAACCCAAATCAATCCCACGTAGGTGTCAGCCAGCCCGAGCTCCTGGAAGTAGAGGGTGAGCGGCAGCAGGACCAAAAGCGGCGGTGCAAAGCGGAACGATAGCAACGTGAAGGCGATGTCTTCGGAGCCGCGGAACTGGTGGCGTGCGAAGGCATAGGCCGCCGGAACACCGAGGAGCAGAGCAATGGTCACGGAACCGACGGACAAGATCGCCGAGTTCATCAGGTTGCTCATGAACTCGATCTCCAGGACGCCAGCGTTGCTCACCAGTCGGCCGGTAATCAGCGCTTCGTAGTTCGAAAGCGTTGGTGTGAACAAGAGTGACGGTGGCATGCGCAAAATGGTCTCATTGGTCTGGAAGCTCATGAGCACGATCCAGACGATCGGGAACATGAAAAAGGTTACGACCAGCGCCAGGGCGATGCCGCGCAACCAGCGCTCCAGACGGGATTCGTGCTCCATGGCGCGCCCCCTCAATGTTCGCCGCGGGCGCGCTCACGCAGCCGCAGCCAGTTTTTGATGAACAAGTTGGAGAAGAAGAACGTGATCGCCCATAAGATCAGTAGCAGGGCTGCAGAGCGGCCGACATTGGTCGACTGGAAGAAGTTCAAGTAAGCTTCGACCTGGAACACGGTCAGGGTATCGCCCGGTCCGCCTTGGGTCATGGCATAGATGATGTCGAATTGCTGGATGGATTCGAGCATGCGGAACAGCGCTGCCGTGAGGATGTACGGCATCAGCATGGGCAGCGTGATGCGGAAGAACGCCACGAACCGGGGCACGCCGTCCAGGGCCGCTGCCTCGAACGGCTGAGTCGGCAGGCTCCGCAGCCCGGCCAAGAGCAAGATCATGATGAATGGCGTGTAAACCCAGATATCCACCAGCACCACCGTCAACAGGGCGGTCGACGGGTCGGACGCCCAGCGAAAATCTTCAAATCCGACGAACCCGACGAGATAACTCAACACGCCGAAATTGGGGTTGGTCATCAGCTTCCACATCAGCGCTGCCAGGGCCGGGGCCGTCATCAGCGGCAGCAGCAGGGTCACCGAGATGACGTTGTTCAGCAGCGTGCGTTTTTGCAAAAGCAGAGCGATGCCGAGGCCGAGCACCAGTTCCAGTCCAACCGTCAGCACGGTGTAGGTGAGCGATACTTGCAGAGTGTTCCAGAAGCTCGGGTCGCTGAGGAAATTGATGTAGTTCTCGCCCCAGTTCATACTGCGGGCCCAAGGCTGGCTCAGGCGGTAACGCTGCAGCGAGTAATAGATTGCTGTGCCAAAAGGTATGAGAATGCCAATGCACACCAGAAGCGCAGGCAGGCTGAGCAGATAGGGCAGCAAACGGGGGCCGATGCGGAACCGGCGGCGGGGTGGCGCGGGAACGGCGGCAGCAAGGGGCATGCGCGGGCTCCTGTCCGGGCGCAAAAGTACCCCTCTCCCGGACCCGGGAGAGGGGAGACAGGGCGGAGGTCAACCGAGGCCGGCGTCCTTGAGTTGGCGGTTGACGCTGTCGGCCAGTTGGTCCAGACCCTCGTCGACCGGCACCTCATTGGCCACCATCCGTTGCAGCGTCGCTGCCCAGAGCGTGGTGAGGTCAAAGAACAGAGGCTGGGGCGTGAAGTAGATCTGCGCGCCCGGGGCGGAGACTTCATACTGCTCGATATAGCCCGGGTACGACTGGGCCATGCGCGCCCGGAACGCGTCGTCGGCCCAGACCGATTGACGGACCGGGTTGACGAAATCCATGTCGCGTGCCCCGAACAGGGCGTGTTCGACGCCGCTGGCCCACTGCAGGAAGGTCCATGTGGCGTCTTTGTTGCGGGAGAATGCGGACATGGCCAGCGACCAGATCCAGACATTGGGTGTTGGCGCGCTGGCCGCCGGGTTCGCCGCGAACGGGGCGTAGCCGAGATTGCCGGCCTCGGCGTTGTCGCCCCCATTCATGAAAAAGCCAAGGATGTCGGCATCGAAGATCATGGCCGAGGCACCGGCGCCCAAATCGGTGCCGACCTGGTACCAGGTGTAGGTGGCCCAGTTCTTCGGTCCGCTGTTCTGGATCATCTGAATCCAGTGGCGGTGGAAATCTTTGGACTCCGGCGTGTTCATCGCCGCCGAGAGCGTGCCGTCGGCGGCAACCTTGAGGTCGGTCTGGCCGAAATTGGCGTAGCCCGATAGGAAGCCCGGATGGATCGTCGCCCAACTGCGCGATCCCCGGACGCCGATGCCGTAGGCACCGTCCAAGTCCCGGGTCAGCTTGGCCGCCGTCTCCACCATCTCTTCCAGATTGCCCGGAGGCGTCGCGCCGACTTGGTCAAACATGCGGCGGTTGTAGGAGATGTTGTTCAGCTCGAACCCCCAGGGGATGCACCACTGCTTGGCCCCTTCGCCGCCCAGAGGATCGCCTGGCCGTCCGCTCCAAGCGGTCGAGGCGCGCAGGCCCGCCAACATATCTTTCCAGTCGTAGCCCGGCGCCGTTTTGGTTGGATCGTTGATCCACTCGGCAAGATCGGTGCACCATCCGGCGGGGCCATACGTCCAGGTCATATAGGCACCGGTCATGAATGCGTCGTATTCGCTGGAGCGCGACGCAAGGGCAGCGGTCACTTTGTCGAAATAGACATCCTCTGGGAACACATCATAATCGACCTCCATGCCGGTCATGGCCTTGAAGGTGTCCAGATTGGCGATCATCGCGTCGGTGTATGGATGCTTGTTCAGCAGCAGCTTCACACCGGTTCCGGAATGTCTTGTCCAATCGAAGTCTTGAGCCAGGGCTTCGCTGGTTGCCATCCCGATCAGCGTGTCTGCCACCGTCGCCGTCACACCCATGGCGGCCAGGCCACGGACCAGATCGCGCCGGCTTAGCTGCTTTCTCATGAAAGCGTGAACGAGATCCTTCTCCTTCCCATACATGCTGCGTCTCCTCCTGTTCGTGATCGGTTGTCGATCATTTTTGGCCGCCCGCACCGTGGTTCGGCGTGGACGGCGCAGCCGTCCCGACGAACGTGACGAGGCTGCGCGCCGTTGCCTCGTCAGTGATGAGTCCCGTAAACACACCGCTGCGCAGCGCTGCGGCGAGCGGCGTAACCTTCCCTGGTCCGCCGGCAAACGCGTACACCGCCCGTCCCCTCAGGCCGAAGATGTCGGCGGCGATCAGGCGACCGTCATAGCGCGTCGAAATCTGTTGCCCTTCGGCATCCAGAAACCGACCGAGCACTTCTGCCCGTGCCCCGGCCGCCCGGATCTCGCGCAGGGAATCCTCCGGGTCGAAAACGTTCGCGCGTCCGATCGACCCGTCCGGGTCGACGGCACCGACCCCAAGAATACAGACCTCCGCCTCACCCCACAGGCGCCCGATTTCAGCCAGACCAGCCTGGGACAGCAAGACGGTCCGGTCCTCTTGGGTATTGGCGAAGAGCGGTGCCGGCGTGAGGAACGCTTCGGCTCCGGTCTTCTCGGCAAGCTTGTGAATCACGTCGTAGGGGTTGGCCGCGAATTTCCGCGTCAGCCCGCCGAGCAGCGAGACGAAGCGTACATGGCGTGCGTCCAGAGCCGGCAACATCTCGACCATGGACGCCATGGTCTCGCCATGGCCCATGCCGATGACGGCCCCGCGCCGCTGCTCGATGAGGGCCATCAGGAGCGTCGCGCCGGCCCGGCCGAGCGTGCGTAGGGGCATGGGGCCGGTCTCGCCGATATCGGGAGCGACCGTACAGGCCGCCAAGCCGAAGCGTTGCTTGAGCTGTTCCTCCAGCGCGATGCAGCCGGCCAAAGGGGCGTCGACAAAGACCCGGATCAAGCCGTTTTTTGCCGCTCTGGCGATCAAGCGATGGGCACGTGTGGTGGGGATGCCAAAGCGTTTCGCAATGGCGCTCTGCGTCATGCCACCGACGTAGTGCAGCCAGGCGGCCCGTGCCGCCAGTTCGGTTTCGCTTCCGTCGCCGTTGCCGTGCCGCGCCATCCGCCGCCTTCCAACCCACTCTGCAAAATTTCATGTTAAGTGATTTTTTTTTCAGATCCGGTCGGCCGTCAAGCGCAAAATGGATGGCGACCCTGCCGATGCGACCGTCGACCTGGCCCGTCCTCCTGGTCCGCACGGTCGCAGCCGGCGCGCAGGATCAACGCACTGCGGCGTCACTGGCCGGGTTCAGAGGCGTGCCGTCGTGGGGTGCATGCTGCTGCGCGGTTATGCCGTGGCGGTGCGGCCTATCGTAGAGTGTGACCCGCTCGCGTCGGCTCGGCGAAAACGCCTTGTCACCTTGAGTTCGTTGGAGATCGTCCGCGCAGATTGAATCGATCTGTGTGCTTCTTATGCGTGCGGTCACACCGAATCGGTCATCCATCTCCAACAAGAAACTGACGGTGCCGTTGGGCACAAACGGGTCCATCCGGGGAGGCCTTTGTGGGAGCGCCGACGCCTCGTCGGCCTCGTGTGCACGCCGGTGC
>JANQJV010000372.1 GCA_028281465.1 Azospirillaceae bacterium
CCGACACAAGGACCGGTCCTCGGGCCGCCCTGTTTCGGAGCGCCGGCATCCTTGCCGGCTGGACCGCCGGCTTCCAGCCGGCCCGGACCACGGCCCAGCAGCCGGCCGCCAAGATGGCGGCGGCCCAGCCGGCAGGGATGCCGGCGCTCCTCGTTCAGCGCCGAAACCGAACCTGTCATCAATGCGGGCCAGGGGTATTATCCCGGCGGAAGACCGGCTTCACCTCGACACACCTGGCAGGCGTCGTGTTTTTCTTGGCCGCGAAGAATTGCCCAGCAACACAATTGTCGTTCCGGACTTGTCGAGACCGCCGTCTCCGAGAGCGAGATCCGCAGCTATCATAATCATGACCACCTTCATGACGGACGGGATACCGGACAGACCTGCACCCATTCACCCAATGACGACCAAATATCACAACTCTTTGAAAAATCGGATCGATCGATCGGCCGACAGAAACTGACACCGTATGGATACACGTGATCGAACAGGTCTGATCGACTGAGACGATGACGCAAATATGGCGTAGGACGGTTCGCTTTTCATGGCCACCGAACTGCGCTCACGTACCTGGTTCGATCTTTAACTGCCAGAACACTGGTTGCGGTGACGCACCTCTTGTCGAGGGCGGGAGTAACCGTTTGTCGCCGATAGTATTTGACCTTAAGATCAAATCCGTGCCTTTACTCAAGCGCGGCATCGGAGCGGCGGACGTGGACGGCGTCGGAAGCCTCCCGAAAGTGGACAGTCAGTCCAAGCAATTCCTGGTTGAATGTGATGACCGTCACCCATGACTGATCTCCAGCTACCTGCAGATGGGGAGATCGCCTGTGCAGATGATCGATGACGGCTGCCGGAGAGCATCTTCGACCGGTGCAGCCGACTTTCTCAGTATCCGCGCAGACAATCGCACCCTGTCCCCTTGTGACACATCTGGCGGCGGTGGCGTGGGGAGATTGCCGTGAGTGACCTGACCATTCACAATAATCGCCAGCTTGAGACCGATCGGCCGATTGCATTTTTTATCGATACATTTCAGAATATTGGCACATTCTTCTACAATTACAACCCGCACAGAGGGGACGTAATTATATCAACGGATCGGAAATTCATCAAAGGATTTTTAAATCAGTGCTTTCCAGATGCCAGTGTGATTTATCTTCCAGAAGGCATGACAATGATATCGGGAAATCGCAGCTTCGATGTTCCCGGTGCATTCAAAACGGCTAAAGAAAAGCTGATTACTTCGCAACCTCAGCTCGATAAGTTGGCAGCCCGTCTGCCGAAACGGGCCTTAGCGATATGGTCAGCCCCATGCGGTATCATGCATTTTTACGCACTGTTTCGCCTTATGGGACGGCTGGAAATCGATCGCGTTTTCTTATGGCACCAATGGATGAATAGTGTCGTCATCGCACATTGGTGGGATCGTAATGAAATTGTTGCTCAAAACAAGGAAATGAGTGGCTTCCTGGCTGACCTTGATGACCATCTGGGCATTGAGACCACGCTTGTGGACAACGAGGTGCCCTTTACTCAAAGCAAGTGGTTCCTAAGGACCGTCGGTGTGAGCCTGCGAGACATGGAACCGTCGCGGACGCTCGATCTTCCCGACTGGTCGGAGATTACGATGCGGTATCGGGAGCGTCTTCGCCGTTTCTGGTTCCTCGCCGACACGGACCGGACCGACCGGATCTTGATCATCGACTCACCGATCATTGGATTGCCCGGTGTCGACGCCGATGCCACGGGCAAGAATGTTGCGACTTGGCTTAACCGCCTGATCAGTAAAGAGACCATGGTGCACTGGAAAGGGCACTACCGGGTGCAGGCAGCGGGGGCGTCAGTTGCAAGACGCCTTGATCGAAACGTTATTGAGATCGACCCCGATATCCCTGTGGAGTTCATTATGGATGAATACTCGATGATATTCTTATTTTCCTCCACTGCTGTGCTGAGAAATTGTGAAGCTAACGTGTATTGCATGCTCAACTTGGTCAAGTTTCTGGATGAGGACACAAGGGTACGGATGACCGGACCCTGGCAAGCCCTGACCACCGTGAGGCAGCAACCGGTGATCATGCTGCATGAGAATGGGGAGATGGAACTGGCCTAGAGCGCCGGATCAAATCCCGACGAAGTTGATTGGATCTGGGACGACGACTGCTGAAAAAAACAACGAGCTGGAGCGGAGCCCGTGCGCCACTGTGAGCGGACAATGCTCTAGCAACGGTGCAGCATGCGCAACCCGGCGGTCGTCGAGGTAGTAGTGGTCGGGCTGGTGACGGCGTTGCCGGCGACGCTGCGACAGGGCCCGTTTCCACCACCGCCAACGCCGACCTCATCCCCTGACGAACGCAGAAACCCTCAAAATGCTAACTTTGACGGACCCCAGAGCAAATCCGTGGGCCAGATGTGAGAGGAAAAGCTCTAGTCCCACACCGGCCTTTCGACCGACCCACCATGACCGAAACGGTGGCTTTTCGACGGCGTGCCCTCCTTTATAGCACGGTTGTCGGCATGAAG
>JANQJV010000399.1 GCA_028281465.1 Azospirillaceae bacterium
CCCGCCGCCGCGGCCATCTGTTCCGGTATCCCCCGCCCCGGAGCCGGAGCCGGAGCCGCAATCCGGACCGGAACCGGAGCCGGTGCCGGAACCGCCGCCGGAACCGGAACCCGTTCCCGTTCCCGTTCCACAGCCGGTGCAGGAGTCCGAACCGGAGCGCGTTCCAGTGTCTGAACCGGAGCCGGTGCCGGAACCGGAACCCGTTCCCATTCCACAGCCGGTACAAGAGTCCGAACCGGAGCGCGTCGCTGAGTCTGAACCGGAGCCTGAGGTAGAACCACGACCGGCCTCGGACTCTCCAACGGCCGCCGTGCCGAAGCCGCGCTTGAAGCCGCCACCACCGCTGGTGCCGGAACCGGATGCAACCATCGCCGAACCGGCCGAAACGCAGACATCCGACAATCCGTTGGCCGGTCTGAACAGCTTGGAGCGGATTCGTCAGCAGGTGGCCCAACGGGCCGAGGAACGCGCGGCCGAGCCGGCCCCCGGGCCTGGCCCCGCGCCTAGCAACCTGGCCGACGGACGCCTGTCAGCGGGCCAGGAGGACGCGTTGCGCCGCCAGATCAGCCGTTGCTGGAACGTCGATCCAGGACAGGCCAACATCCGTGACATGGTGGTGGAAATCCGCATCGAGGTGAATCCGGACAGAACGGTTCGCAACGCCCAAATTCTCGACAAATATCGGGCCCAAATGTCGGCCGACGCGGCGTTCCGCGCCTTCGCCGAAAGCGCTTGGCGCGCGGTCAACAACCCGCGCTGCCAACCCCTTCAACTGCCACCCGACCAGTACGACCAATGGCGAAGCATCACGTTTACGTTCAGCCCCAGGGACATGTTCTGACCATGACCACTGCCCGTTCCCTTGGCGGTCGCTCCGCCGTGATTCCCATCTCGTGTCTTGCGGTCATGGTGTGTCTCGTCGGGTTCCTAACAGTGGCCGGGGCCCGCGCCGAGGTCCGAATCGACATTACACAGGGCGTCGTCGAACCGATCGTCGTTGCGGTGTCACCATTCTACGGCAGTGGACCGAACGACCAGACCTACGGTCGCGACATCGCCGGCGTGATCGAGCAGAATCTTACCCGGTCCGGCCTGTTCCAGGCTCTGCCTGCCAACCGGTTCCCGCAGGACCCATCCGCCCTGACGGCGGAACCGATCTTCGGCGACTGGCAGGTGCTACAGGCCCAGGCCCTGGTCACGGGTATGGTGGCACCGGAACCAGACGGACGGCTGCGCGTGGAGTTTCGTCTTTGGGACGTGGTCGCTCAAGTGCAGTTGACCGGTCTTGCCTATTTTACGGCCGAAGACAATTGGCGACGCGTTGCCCACATCGTGTCCGACGCGATCTATGAGCGCATCACCGGGGAGACCGGATACTTCGACACGCGCGTTGTCTACATCGCCGAGTCCGGAGCCCCGGACCGGCGAATCAAACGCCTTGCGATCATGGATCAGGACGGCTTCAACCACCGTTACCTGACCGATGGACGCACGCTTGTGCTGACACCGCGGTTCTCGCCAACGGCGCAGGAGATCACCTATCTGTCCTATTTCAGCAACAAGCCACGGGTTTATCTGTTCAACATCGATACCGGGCGCCAGGAATTGCTTGGCGATTTTCCAGGCATCACCTTCGCACCGCGGTTCTCGCCCGACGGCAACAAGGTGATCATGAGCCTGGGCGTGGCGGGCAACAGCAACATCCACACGCTCGACCTGCGCACCCGCCAACAAGAACAGCTCACCGGTTCGGCCTCGATTGACACTTCACCGTCCTATTCGCCGGATGGCACCCGGATTGCCTTCGAATCCGACCGCGGCGGTAGCCAACAACTCTATGTCATGAATGCCGACGGGTCGAATGTGCAGCGCATCAGCTTCGGTGACGGCAAATACGCGGGGCCAGTCTGGTCGCCGCGCGGTGACCTGATCGCATTCACCCGAATTCTGGGTGGGCGTTTCGCCATCGGCGTGATCCGGCCGGATGGCAGCGGCGAACGCATCCTGACCGAGGCATTCCACGTCGAAGGCCCAACCTGGGCCCCAAACGGCCGTGTGCTGATGTTTTTCCGCGAAACGCCGACGGCGGATGGCCGCGGGCGGGTGGCCCGCCTGCTGACCATCGATCTCACCGGCCGCAACGAGCGGTTGGTGCCAACGCCGATCGATGCCTCCGACCCAGCCTGGTCGCCCTTGATCCCCTAGTCCTGCTCCACGGGAGCCGGCGGTTGCCGCATGGCGGTTCGACGGGAGCCCTGGTCGGCGGATCGCCATACCCTTGATTCCAGAACGCCAGGCCCCTAAATTGTGGCAAGAAATTGGCAAACTGAAGGCGGTTAGAGAGGGCGGTGTGGTTGGCCAACACCGCGTACCGGTGTGGAGGATAAACCGATGTTGGGTCGCTGGGTCGCGGTAATCGGCGTGGTGTTCGTGCTGGCGGCCTGCGAAACCGCCGACCAAGAAACGTTAGAAACCGGTGCGGCCCAGCCCGCACCGGACAGCTTCGCACCGGCGGCGCCACCGCCCGGCAGCCAGGAAGAGCTGGCGCAGCGCATTGGAGACCGAGTGTTCTTCGGCTTCGACCGCTTCGATCTGACACCGGAAGCACGAGCCACACTGGATCGGCAAGCCGAATGGATGCGCCGCTATCCCAATATCACGGTGACGATCGAAGGGCATGCGGACGAACGCGGAACGCGGGAATACAACATCGGCCTCGGTCACCGGCGCGCCTCTGCGGTGCGAAGTTATCTGATTGCACTCGGTGTGCCGGCGTCACGGGTCGACAGCACGAGCTATGGTAAGGAGCGTCCGGCCGTGCTCGGTTCGACCGAAAGTGCATGGGCACAGAACCGACGCGCGGTGACGGTGGTGAACTGAGACGGCACGGATCGTCTGATCTCCGCCGGGTTCTTGCCTGGCCGGCGTTTGCGCTTTAGAGCTTTCCCCAAGGTGCCGATGCATGGGTGGGGAGAGATAAAGATGCAGTGGGTCGTAGCCACCCGAAACAAGAATGACCATGTGCGCCCGGCCGGCCCCGGCCCACGACGCACCGGTTCAGGGACGGCGGTGGTCCTTGTGATCGCCGCCTTGGTTCTGGGTTCCGTGGCAGTGCCCGCGGCTGCCCAATCCGGTGTCCGCGTCGCCGAGCTTTTGGACCGGATCGCCGATTTGGAAACCGATGTCCGGTCGCTGCGCCGTGAACTCTATGCACGGGGCACGCCCGTCGACCCGCGGGCTACCGTGCCGTCGACCGCACCAACCCGGGCCGCCGACTTCGAGGTGCGGCTGGTTCAATTGGAGACACAGATCCGCGATTTGACCGGCCAAGTCGAACAGGCCCTCTTCCGCCTGTCCAGACTGACCGACCGCATGGAGCAAGTCTCCAGCGATGTCGACCTGCGTCTATCGCGATTGCAAGGCGGTGCCGGCACTGCCGCGGCGCGGCCAGTTCCCGACAGCCGGACCGCCACAGCAGCGACCCCGCCCCCAGCCGCGGTGACCCAGCCGGCCACGCCGGCGTCCTCGAGCCTGCCCGGAGGCGGACCGCAGGCGGACTACGACTTCGCATTCGGACTGCTGCGCCGAGCCGACTACGCCCAGGCGGAGCAAGCGTTCCGAGAATTCGTAGGACGCCATGCCGATCATACGCTGGCCGGCAACGCGCAGTACTGGTTGGCCGAAACCTTTTACGTGCGCGGCCTGCTGCCCGAGGCGGCGCTGGCCTTCGCGGAGGGAATCGAGCGATTCCCGAACAGCAGCAAGGCGCCGGACAATCTTCTGAAACTCGGCATGGCCCTGGCTGCGCTCAATCAGCGCACCGATGCCTGTGCCGCCTTTGGCCGCCTCAGCCGGCAATACCCAGACGCCGCCGCCAGCCTGGCACGCCGCGCCGAACAGGAGCGCCGTCAATTGGAATGCCCCTGATCTCCACACAGGGTGGAGCAGAGGCGGGTCCCATCGTGGATGCGGTAACCGGGCCGGAGTTCGACCGGCTCATGGCCGCTCTGGGTGGCTTCGAACCGGCGCCGACGCTCGCCGTCGCCGTCTCCGGCGGCGCCGACAGCATGGCGTTGGCGTTGTTGTGCCGCAACTGGGTGAAGGCGCGCGATGGCCGACTGTTGGCGCTGACGGTGGATCACGGCTTGCGCCCGGAGTCGGCAGCCGAAGCGGCGCTGGTGTCTCTTCGGCTGGCCGCCCTTGGCATCGAGACTCGATGCCTGGCGTGGACAGGCCCAGCGCCGTCCACCGGTATCCAGGCAGCTGCCCGGACCGCCCGCCATGCCCTCTTGGAAGAGGCGTGCGCACGGACCGGCATCCTGCACCTGCTCCTGGCGCATCACCGCGATGACCAGGCGGAGACCGTCCTTCTCCGTCTGGCCGGCCGCAGCGGTCTGCGCGGCCTGGCCGGCATGGCGGCGGTGAGCGAAAGCGCCACCATGCGCCGGCTGCGTCCCTTGCTGACCGTGCCGTCTAGCCGGTTGCGCGCCACCTGTCGCCAATCCGGCATAGAATGGATCGAAGACCCGAGCAATGCCGATCCCCGCTTCACCCGGCCACGCTTGCGCGCCATCAGGGCGCCCCTGGCACGGGCCGGTCTGACACCGGAGCGCTTGGCCGACCTGGCCGGTCGCCTAGGCGCGGCACGTCGCCAGGGGGACGCCTGGGCCGCGTCCCTGCTGGCAAGAACCGTCACCATGCATGGCGAAGGCTATGCCATCTTGTCCACCGAGACATGGCGCGACTGGCCGGCCGACGTGGTGCGCCACGCCTTGGCGGCCTGCCTGATGTGCCTGGGCGGCCGCCCCTATCCGCCACGGGGCCGAAGTCTGGACCGGGTCGCCGCAGCCCTGACCGTTGGCGGCCGGTCGATATCCGGCGGCGATACGCTGGCCGGCTGCCGCCTGTTGCCGAACGCTGTGGGTGTGCTGCTCTGCCGGGAACCGGCGGCGATCATCGATTGGCGGACCGTGCAGAGCGAGGCGAGCATCCTTTGGGACCGTCGGTTCACACTTGCCCCCACCGACGCCGCAGCGCGCGCCGGTGTGGTCGTCGCCAGACTCGGTTCCCAGGCCAGTCGCCGCCGGCTGCGCGCCCTGGACGCGGCCGGCCGGCTGGGTGCCATCCCGGCTGCCGTGCTGCCGTCGTTGCCGGGTCTTTGGCGCGGTGAGACGTTGCTGGCGGTTCCGCATCTGCAAACACTCACGTCTGCGAACGAGATCGGTGCCCGGGTGCGCTTTCAGCCCGCCACGGCTTTGACCACGGCCGGGTTCGCCGTGGCGCCGCGTGGTTGCCGATCGACCAAAGGCGATTATCTGTAGCTAGGATCGGTGGTCCCGGGTATTCGTCTCGGAATGGCCTTATCGGCACCCGATTTGCGTAACAGACTGTGTGCCGTGCGTGGTCTTCTAGGGTCCCCTGGCCGGAGCGTCGGCCAAGGGTAAGGCGGTTGGCCCCGCCCTCGGATCACCACCGTCACACTTCGGCGAAAGGCTTGGCCCCCGTGAGTAACTTCGGCAAGAATCTGGCACTCTGGATCATCATTGGCCTGTTGCTGGTCGCACTGTTCAATTTGTTCCAGAGCTCGTCGACCCGCACTCCGCAATCCAGCGTTCCTTTCAGCGAGTTCCTCGCCGAAGTCGAACAAGGCCGTGTAGCGGATGTGGTGATCAAGGGCAATCAGGTGTCCGGTCACTTCTCAGACGGCCGGCAATTCAGCACCTACGCCCCACCGGACGCCAATCTGGTCGAGCGCCTGGATGACCGTGGTGTGCGAATCAGCGCCTTGCCGGACGACAGCAATGTGCCGTCTCTGTTCAGCGTGCTCTTGAGTTGGTTCCCCATGCTGCTGCTGATCGGTGTCTGGATCTTTTTCATGCGCCAGATGCAATCGGGCGGCGGCAAAGCCATGGGGTTCGGCAAATCGCGGGCCCGTCTGCTGACCGAGAAGGTGGGACGGGTGACATTCGACGATGTGGCAGGCATTGACGAAGCCAAGCAAGAGCTGGAAGAAATCGTCGAATTCCTTAAGGACCCGCAGAAGTTCCAGCGTCTTGGTGGCAAGATCCCGAAGGGTGTGCTTCTGGTCGGCCCGCCCGGAACCGGTAAGACGCTGACGGCGCGCGCCGTGGCCGGCGAAGCCAATGTGCCGTTCTTCACCATCTCTGGGTCGGACTTCGTGGAGATGTTCGTTGGTGTCGGTGCCAGCCGTGTGCGCGACATGTTCGAGCAAGGCAAGAAGAACGCCCCGTGCATCATCTTCATCGACGAGATCGATGCCGTCGGCCGCCATCGCGGCGCCGGTCTTGGTGGCGGCAACGACGAGCGGGAGCAGACCCTCAACCAACTTCTGGTGGAGATGGACGGCTTCGAGGCAAACGAGGGGGTGATCCTGATCGCCGCGACCAACCGCCCCGACGTGCTCGATCCAGCTCTTTTGCGGCCTGGCCGCTTCGATCGCCAGGTGGTCGTGCCGAATCCAGACGTGCTCGGCCGTGAGAAAATCCTCAAGGTGCACATGCGCAAGGTGCCGCTGGCGCCGGATGTGGACGCCAAGATCATCGCGCGCGGCACGCCCGGTTTTTCCGGCGCCGATCTGGCCAATCTGGTCAATGAGGCGGCCCTGTTGGCCGCCCGGCGCAATCGGCGCGTGGTCGGCATGGAAGAGTTCGAGGATGCCAAGGACAAGGTGCTGATGGGATCGGAGCGCCGCTCCATGGTGATGACCGAGGAAGAAAAGAAGCTGACCGCCTACCACGAAGGCGGCCATGCCATCGTGGCCCTCCACAGCCCGGAGAGCGATCCGGTCCATAAGGCCACCATCATTCCGCGCGGCCGCGCGCTCGGCATGGTCATGCGTCTGCCGGAAGGCGATCGCATCTCCATGTCCAAGGCCAAGCTCGAAGCCGATCTGACCGTGGCCATGGGCGGGCGGATCGCCGAGGAGTTGATCTTTGGCATCGGGCAGGTAACAACAGGTGCTGCGCAGGATATCAAGATGGCAACTGAAATCGCCCGCCGGATGGTAACCGAATGGGGCATGAGCGACCGCCTCGGGCCGCTGTTGTATGGCGAACCAACGCAGGAAGTGTTCCTGGGCCACGCCGTGACGCAACACAAGAACATCTCCGACGCGACCGCCCAGGTCGTGGACGAAGAAATCCGCCGCGTGGTCGACGATGCCTACTCCCGCGCCCGCACGATCCTAACCGACAACATGCACCAGCTGCATGCGCTGGCGAAGGCTCTGCTGGAATACGAGACGCTGAACGGCGAGGACCTGCAGGCGTTGCAGCGTGGTGAACCGATCGTGCGCACCGAAAAACCGGAACCGGTGAGCCCGGCGAAACAGGCCGGCGGACGGCGGGCCTCGGTTCCGACCAGTGGCGGCAAGGATGCCTCCAGCCTCGACCCGGAGCCGCAGGGGACCTGATCGGTGCCGCCCGGGCTTGGCCCACTCGTCGCGTGGCGACCCTGGGCAACGGCCCTGGGCAACGGCCCTGGGCAACGGCAAAGACACCCGCTCACGGGTGAAGTGGCCCGCTGGTGGTGTTCGCTTTCTCCGGAAGAGCCGGTGCCATGCCGCGACCGCCTTCAGGGCGTGTCAAGGGACGCGGGTGCGCAGGGTCTCGCCCGGTGCCCCCGGATTGTTCAACCGCCGCAGTGGCGAACCTGGGCAAGGCCGGGGCGATGCCGTCCATGGCCTCGTCATTCCAGTCACGCCGTGCCGCTGGGCGAGGGATGCCGGGTCGCTTTGGGCGAGATAAACCGTGCCGTCGTCGACCTCGTCGGCGAGTGCCTGCATCGCCAGCGCGCCGTCAGGATGCTTCCCAGGGCCGGCGAACCGGCGTGGCGGGTCTTGCCACCCCATGGTATCGTCCGGCTTCGTGCAGTTCCGATCACCGCACGGCCGGAGGCGCTGGTGGAGACGGTCGCCCAGGGCACCCCGTGTCGCGGAGCATGGGTGCGGTGCCGAAGCGGACGTTGTCTGCCAACCCGTCATGGCCCTGCTCAGTATGGAGTCTTGGATGAGAACCACTCTTTTGATCGCGGCTCTGCTCGCGATGGCCTTGTCGATTGCGCCCGCCCGCGCCCAGTCGCTGAGCGTCCCACCGGAAGCTCAGCAGGGTGTCGACAAGATCACCGAAGGCCTGGGCGACATCATGGGATCATTCCAAACCGGCGATATCGACACCACACCCAAGCGGGACACGGTAACCCTGGTCATCGGTGGTGTCGCTGGATTCGTGGTCGGTAGCATGGTATCCGGCGTGATCAACGTCCAGGTGTTGGGCCTGTCGATCGTGCCGATCGCCGGAGCCCTTCTTGGCCTCTATCTCGGCAACGAGGGGTATCTAGACGGCCTCCGAAACATGATCTGACCGGCGGGCAGACAGCTCCGTCGGCGCTCGCCCGTCAGAAGGCTGGCGTGACCGACCGGCGCGCCAGCCGCGCGTAGACAGCGGCAACGACCACGGCATAGATCGTGTGCACGATCAGCGACACGAGTGTGAACTGGCCGAAACCCATCATAAAGGGCCGGCCAGCCAAGGGAGCAAATACACCCTGGGCTAGGAACCATAGCACCACACCCCAGATCACGCCGCTGAGCAGGCCGGGCCGCAGACCGAACACGGCCAACAGCACCACATATCCCGCCGGAAACACCACCAGCCCGCTGGCCAGATGGATCAGAAACGCCAACACAGCACCGACATCAATGTCGAACAGCGAGGCAACGAGCTGGCGCACCAGAATCGCCGGCTCGATCGGTCGACCCAGCAGACCGGGGGCCAGGCCCCACGCGATGCATTCGAAGACCACCAAGCCGGCCAGGCCGGGCCAGACAATCATCCAAATCGGACGGTGCATAGCGTCTCTCGGCACATCGGACAAATGATCGGCCATGCCTGCTCCAGGGCAACGCGGAGGTCGCGGCATGGACCGGAACGCAAGACCCCACGGCCCCCACCCGGAGGCCGGATGTCAGGGACCGCGCCGCCGGACCGGACCGTGTCCATCGGCCGAATCACGCGTGAAGGTGGGGGCGCGGCGGGAGTGTTCAACCATGGGATGTGGATGCATCCGCCCGATCCGCTGTGCCAGCCGGTGACCGGCGCGCTTGGCGGAACGGTGCCACCAACTGCCCGAGGAAATCTGTCGGCATGGGCGCATCGATGCCGACGTTACGCGGCGGTCGGCGGTCGGGATTGAAGTAGGTGCCGAACACGATGTCCCAGATCATCAGGTTCTCGCCGTAATTCCGGTTGCCTTCCTCCAAACGCCGCGAGTGGTGCCATCGGTGCAACTCGGGCGTGTTGAACACATAAGAGAGCGGGCCAAACCGCATCTCCGCATTGCAGTGCGTCAAGAGGCCGATGAAGGCATGCAGCCCGGCGCCCCAGATCACCAGGCTTTCGGGAATCCCGAGCGCCAGGATGACGGCGACGGCAGCCAAGGTGCTGACGATCGTGTCGACGAAATGGAAGCGGCCAGTGTTGACCACCCACAGCCGCGGCGCACTGTGGTGGATGGCATGGAATCGCCAAAGCAATGGCCACTCGTGGGCCAACCGGTGCGCCCAGTAAAGGCCGAACTCCACCACGACCAGGCCCAAGGGAATCTGGATCCACAGCGGCCAGTGCACCGGCCAGAGGGGCGACGGTGGGACGTCGGCCATGCCGGTCACCCCAACCACGGCCCCAACCGCCAGCAGCCCCTGGATCGCCCCCTTGTTCACCAGCGTATGCGCCAGGTCCGTGACGGTCTGGCCGTCGTGCTCCAACCAGGCGCGCTCGTGCGGCATGAGCCGTTCCACCAGGATCAACAGACCGGCCAGGCTGAGGTAGGTCACGTTGAACCAGACGAACGGCGCCTCGGTCTGCATGGCCAACGTCAGGCCGGCCACGCCGTAGCCGAACAGCAGCGGCCACAACAGCCACGACACCACGACCCGAAGCGGGTGGTCCCGCGATTCGCCGATCATATCCATTGCTTTCGAATAACCTATTGATCTACAAAACAGAGTTGGCACCCTGATGGCGCGGCGTCGCCACCCTACGAAGCGCGTGCGGAGCCGTAAACGACAAAAAGGTTGGATCACCGCTCGACGGGGCGATACCAGAGCTCAACCAGCTCGGATCACGACCCTCCACTTTGCCCCCTTCAGCCCTGCGCGCTGTCGCGCGCGCCGGGGAGGATGATCGTCACCACGGCGACCACGGCAGCCATGGTGAGAAACACGGGCACGGCCACACTGCCCACGGCCACCGCCACCCACGGCACGTCGTCCAGCAGAAAGGCCCGGTCCACAAGCAGGCCGATCCAGACGCAGACGCCGAGTACGGCCAAGACGACGAAGCCGCCGACGGCCTGCTGCACAATCCGCAAGACGGCACCATCGGACCTGGAGGCGGGGTTGGCCGGGACGGGATCGTCCAGTTCGACCACCGGTAGCAACGGTACCAAGCGACCGAACGCGAGGAAGCCGAGCATGAACAAACCGAGACTGCCGAGCATGACGCCCGCTTCCACCCAGCTCGGCCAATACGACACCACCGCCACCGGAAGCCGTGGCGCCATGAGCGACGGCACGACGATGAGATACCGCTCCAACCACATGCCAATCAGGACCGCACCCGCGGCCATGACGGTCTTGGGCATGGGCGACCGGCGCAGTGATACCAGGCACAAAAGCGGCACCAGTCCATTGGCCGCGATCATGGTCCAGAACAGCGGCGCCTCGGCACCGACGAATCGGCGCCACAGCACTTCCCTCTCATGGGCGCCGCCGCTGTAGCCGACCGCCAGATGCTCGACCGCCGTGAAATAGAGCCAAACGAGTGCGAACACCAGGAACAGGCGGCCAAGCCGACGGAAATGCAGGTCGGTCAATCTGTCCTGCAATTCGTACGACACTCGCACCACAGCCATGGTCACCAGAATCGCCCCGAGGCCGGAATAAATGGCCCCAACCACAAAATAGGGCGGAAAGATCGTCGAGTGCCATAAGGGCTGCAACGTCGAAACAAAGATGAACGCGATCACCGAATGCACGGTGATGGCGATCGGAACGACCAGCACCGCCATGGTGTTGACAGCACGCCGTAATACAACTGTCTGACCGGGGTTTCCGACCCAACCCAAGGCAAGCACGGCATACACCCATGCCACATGTCCACCCCGGTCGCGCAGACGGGCCAGATCCGGGATCAGCGGCAAATAGAGATAAAGCGCACTGGCCAGCAGATACGCCGTGATGCTGATCAAATCCCAGACCAATGGAGACTGAAACCGACCATACAGGATCATGAACAGCGGCGCTCGGTCCGGACGGCCGACGTGAAACAACAACTGCAGCGCGCCGATGCATAGCATGACGAGTGTAATCACTTCTGCCATGCGACTGATCGGGCGTGTCCAGGTGACACCGACCAGACGCAATACGGCTGAAATCAATGTGCCAGCATGGGCGATGCCGATGAAATAGACGAAATTGATGGTGTAGACGCCCCAGAAAACCGGCTGCTGCAGACCGGTGATGCCCATGCCCTCGACAAGCTGCAAGCCTAAGGCGACCGCCCCCACCGCGACGGCACCCCAAAGCGCCGCATCGACCCGGAGCGCCAAAGGCCCCCGCGCCGGACCCAGGTCACGCATGATCACGCTCCCGGCGAGCGGCCAGATGAATCACCTTTGGCCTGGTGCCCAGCTCCTCCAAGAGCCGGAAGGCGCGCGGGCTGCGCGCCTGGTGCGCCACCGCGCTGTCCGGGTCGGCCAGATCGCCGAAGGTGATGGCTCCGGTTGGGCATGCTTCGACACACGCCGGGACATAGTCACCCGGCGCCAACGGGCGACCCTCGCCACGCGCCCGGTCTTCCGCCAAGAGAAGCCGGTGGTGGCAGAAGGTGCACTTCTCGACCACACCCTTGCCGCGCACCGAGACTTGCGGGTTCTGGCCCGGACCCGGGTCGTGGTAGGTGCGCCAGTTGAAGTACTTGGCATTATAGGGACAGGCGGCCATGCAGAACCGGCAGCCGATGCACTGGGCATAGACCTGTCCGACCGTCCCATTGTGGTCGCGGAAGGTGGCAAAGACCGGGCAAACCTTGGTGCACGGTGGGTCGTCGCAATGCAGGCAGGGCCGTGGCAGGAATCGGGCGCGGCCGGGGTGGTGCGGGTCGGTCTGGACCAGCACCTCCATCCAAGCGATGCGCCGACCGCGCCGCACATCCACCGTCCCGACATCGGGAATATTGTTCTCGGCCTTGCACGCCAATGCACAGGCTTGGCAACCGGTGCAAAGGTCGAGATCGATGGTCATGCCCCACAGCGCCATTTCAAAGCGTCTCCACAAAGACGGTCGTCCAGTCGGCTGCCCCTGCCGGCAGAGCGGCCAGCAACGTCCAAGGGTCCGGCCCAGCCGCGAGGTTGGCCGGCACCGCCAGAACACCTGGAACCAAACCATCAACCGCGCGCAGCGTCAGACTGATGGCGGTGGCACTCGCTTCGTTTGGCTTGAGTCGAACCCGATCGCCAGACCGAAGACCGTGGGCCGCCAGGGTCTGCGGATGCATCTCGGCCCAGCCGGCTGGATCACCCGGCACGACAACGCTGCGATGCTCGTCGAGCCAGGGCTGCCGGTCGAGACCATTCCAGGCGCGCGTCGACACGGCGAACAGGTGGAGGGTCAAGCCGCCGACGGTGCCGGACAACGCCGGTGAGGGCCATGTCCGCTGCGACGCCACCAACGTCCGAAGCCGAGACGTGACCGCCGCCGACAGCCCGACCGGACCGTCGCCCCGCCAAACCGCCCCGGCTTGCAGCACCTGCCACAGGGCCGCAGCGCCGGACAAATCCGGGACCAGCGTGGTGCCCTTGGCAGACTCCACCGCCCCGCGCCCGGCCGCAAAGAGGCCGGCGACGGCCGTCTGCAGAAGCTGGTCGTAGCGTTGCCATGGTAGCTCATCGGCCACATCACCGCCCAAGGACCGAGCCAAACCCAGGACCACGTCCGCACTGTCGCGGCAGAGGTGACGTGCGGGAACAGCGGGCGGCAAAACGGAGACGACGGCGCCACCGCCGAGGCGGTCGGTGACATGATCGACCCACCGCTCCGGCGCCGGCGCATCGGGCAGCACCATGTGGGCCAGATCGCTCGCCGCGTCCGGCCAGGTTGAGAAACCGACCACCAGGGGCACTCGGCGCAGCGCCGCGGTCAGGGACGCCGCCTGCGGATACCCGCGGGTCACATCCAAACCGGACAGGAAGAGAAGGTCGAGCCCGTCGCCGTCGATCGCCTCCAGAACCGATCGGGCAGCCGCATCGAGCGTGGTCACCGGCGACGGCCACGCATCGCCCACGACCGCCAGATCGGCGGTGGCACGCGGGTCGGAATGGACCAGGGCGCCGCCCGGTTCGGCGGCACCCAAGAGAAGGTTAAGCGCCGCAACCCCTGCCTGAACCGCCGACATCCGTCCCCCCGAACCAAACCCGGGGCCAGGCCCAATCACCACGGGCGCCTTGGCCAGACGCAAGCGATCAAGCAACCCAGCCCAGGCGGACGCCGAGAGACCGGTTGCCGTAAGCGCCATGCCGTGATTGGCGAATCGCTCGGCGGCGATACGGAAACCATCCAACCCGGCCAGACGGCGTGCCACCGTGTTCGGTGCGAGACCGCCATCCGCCAGCAAGTGGCCGGCCAAAGCCAGCACCAGATCGATCTGCCGACCCGGCGCCACTGGCACGTATCGGTCGGCCACGACCGCAGTGTGTGACAGGCGCACACCGCTGTAGATCAGTTGACCGGGCGACCGGCCCGGCCGCCGACGCAACGCAGCGAAGGCGCGCTGGGCATGCACCGGGCTGGCCCAGGTCTCAAAGAGGTCGACGCCCAAGGAGAGAATCAGATCGGCGCGCGCGAAATCCACGGTCACCGCCCCGAGGGACCCGGCCGGTCCGATGCCGGCCGGGCCCGGCATTGCAAAAGCCGTGGCCGGATCGCCCGTCACCCACTGTCGCATCCCGGTCACGGCGCGGCAGAACCGATGCCAAACAACATCCCGCAGGCAACCTTCCTCCGCCCGCAATACGGCGATGCGCCCGCCCCGGCCAGCGGCCAGTAGCGCCCGCATCCGCTCCGACACCAGGCCGGTGGCCCGATTCCAGTCCAACGGCTGCAAGGGCGCACCGGGGTCCGAACGGATCATCGGCTGCCGGAACCGGTCCATGGCGTGAATCTGGCGCAGAACCGAAAAAGCACGCGGGCACACGCCGCCACGGTTGATCGGATGGACCGGATTGCCGGCCACGCCGACCGCTTCGACTCCAGCCAGACGCAGGTCGAGGCCACACCCCCCCGGGCATTGCCGGCACAAGGTCGGTGCCCGGGTTTCCGCCGGCACGGTGAACCAGCCGCGCCCATGATCGTCTTGGGAGCCGGACCGGCATCCGGCGAGCGCCGCGGCCGTCACCGCGGTGGTGGAGGTGCCGGCGGCCCGGATCAGGGCGCGGCGCGAAACGGACATCATCTCCTCATCGATGGCAGGCCGTGCAATCGGCGTCGCCGCCCGGGCTGGAGGATGCGGACACCGGCCGTACCGGACCCTGCCCCCCACGCCGCTGGTCGACCTGTCGCTCGCCCCCTTGCTCACGCGTGTGGCAGGCGATGCAATCGGCCATGGTCAGGGTCTTCAGCGGCACGATCGGCGGTGCATCCAGGCTGGCCATGTCACCGTGGCACGCGGCGCAATCGATACCGGCAACGGCGGTGTGGGTGCGGTGCGAGAAAAACGTGTGCGCCGGCAGACGCCAGACCCGCTGCCAGGGAATCGGCCGGTCCGTGTCAATGAACGCCTTGAGGTCACGGGCGGCGTCGGACTCGGTCGGCATGGCCGCGTGACACGACGCGCACAGCCAAAGCGGCGGTATACCAGCCCCGGTTTGAGTCAGGGCACCGGCATGGCAGATGTCACACGACAGGCCAACGGTCTCGGAATCAACATGCACCCGGTGCGGAAACGCCACGGGCTGGACGACCGGCACAACGGCCATACGGTTGACGCCCATGAGAGCGAGTCCGACCGCAACCAGAACGCCGGTCAAGCCGATGGCCGCCAAGCGCCCTGGTCGTGATCCGATGGAAGACCGATTCACAGGATGATCCCC
The DNA here is from genome assembly GCA_028281465.1 of Azospirillaceae bacterium. Classification (GTDB taxonomy): domain Bacteria; phylum Pseudomonadota; class Alphaproteobacteria; order Azospirillales; family Azospirillaceae; genus JANQJV01. Next base: position 15,166 of record JANQJV010000399.1, read on the forward strand.
GGGTCGCGCCACGCCCGCGCCGACACTGGTTTATTGTGCCAACGCCGTTTTCTGACTTGGTTAGAGTACGATGATTAAGGAAGTCCCGACCAAGCCGCCGATTGTCACAAGGGCAACTACGTAGGGTCTGACGCGGTGACGCTTCGGCAAGACGAATCAATACCATGGCGCTGGCCGTCGAGTTTCACAGCCGGCCAGCATCGCCGACCATGTCGCGGGCGCTCTCCTGCGCCCGCGCGATCACGGTCAGATCGTTGGACATGGCCTTGAGGGTGTCCAAGTCACCCTGGAAACCAACCACCATTTGCTCCTGCAGAGTGGAAATCTCCGTGATGCTGGTCTTCAAGGTCCGGTACGCGTTGACCAGGGCCTGCGTGCGCATCAGGGCATCGCTGGTTACCCGTGTGGTGGCCAGGGCATTGCCGGCCGCCTGCTCGGCGACGGCATTCATCAAAGTGCCGATATAGTCCTGGGTTTGTCCCAGGGCTGCGACGATCTGCTGCTCGGCTTCCTGACTCGCCAGCAGCGCCAGGCCATTGGATAGGACCGGACGGGCCAAGGAGCGCAAAGCCTGGATGTGATCGCGCAGATCCTCCCAACGGTCCATGGACGAGTTCATCTGCACCATGAATTGGTGGAACGCCTGATCGATCTGGGCCAGGAACAGGGCGCGGCGGGCGATCCGCACCCGGGCCCGCGTGGCCCGCTGACGAACGAATTCCTCGAGCTCGGTGGCCGACAGCAACCGGTCCATTTCCGACCAGATCAGCTCGCACTGGTAGAGCTTGACTTGAACACGTTTCTGCAGCGCGCGCAGCATATCGTAGCGTTCGCGCACCTCCAGAATCGTCTCGTGCAATCCCACGTCACTGCGCTCCAGGCCAGCCATGATGCGCTCAATCGCATCGTTGGATTGCTCATACCGCGCCGCGATCTCACGCAGCACCGCCGTCACAGAGGGCAGTTGCCCCATGGCCCGCTTGAGGCTGCGCTGCCAGCCTGGGAGATTTTCGCTGTCATTCAGCCGCTTGAGGTAGGGGTATGGATTGAGCTGATCGAAGGTCTGGGCAAGCGTTTGGATCTGTTGTGGGATCTCGTTGTCCTGACCGGTGCGCAGGCGCTGCATGGTGGTGGACAGGGATTGCTGTAGCAGCGCCGAGTTGCGATCGAATTCCTTGATCTCGGCGTCACCGACCATCGCCGCCGCCTCCACCGCCTCCCGGTCGTCCGGATCGTCGAGGATGCGTTGACCGAGCCGACGCGCCGAATCGACGATCTCGGCCTGCGTCGCCTCGTCCAAATGCTTGGGCAACGTGGGGGTCACAGCATCGGGAATGCGGTCGTCGGACGGCACGGACAGGAGTGGGGCCGTGCCGGACGGCGGACTGGCGGGATCAGCCATGCACTATTCCTCCAGAGGACTGGCGATTTTTTGGGCGCAGCGGTGCGTCACGTCGGTACCGGCCCGTGTCAGCGTCCGCCCCGGCGCCCCTGGTCCAGAGCCATGATCATCTGCTGGTTGCGTTCGGCAATGGCAAGAAAATCGGCCAGCGCGGCGTCCAAATCCGCCTGGTCCGTCTTGGCCAAATCGTCAGCGGTCGCAAGCAGGGTTTGAATGATTTCTTCGGTTTCCGTCACCATGCCGTGCACCTTGTCCAAGGTACGCTGACGAATGGTCAACTGATCCTGCAAGCTGGCAGCCTCCCGGTCTGAACCGGCCTCGAGCGCGGCCAAGCGCCGCCCGATCTTGTCCGCATCGATCGCCGCGATGCTGCGCAGCAGCGTCTCCACATTGCGCAGGTGATCGATCGCGGTGAAGGCCAGGGTCTGCGCCGGTCCGAGATAGCGGTGATACAATGGCCGAGACGGGTCAGCGATTTTCTGGTCCAGGACCGTGCGGAACGCTTCGAACTGCCCGAGGATGCGCGTGACCTGATCGGCCGCCCAGGTTTGGTTCAACGCCGTCAAGGCGTCCCGCAATTGGGCCGCACCGTCCAGGAACACACGTTCCTGGCGGGCTCGCAAGGATGCCATGTGACGGGCTTCGAGCCGGCCGCGCCGCAGTCCGGCATCGATCAGAAGGCTCATGCCGCCGAGCATCACCAGCGCCAATCCGGCCAGACCGGCCGGCGCCGTCCAGGCCATCTCAAGCACCAGCCGGTTGAGCCCCAGAAGCGGTATGCCGACCGCGGCTGGATAAAGCGTCCACGGATTGTCGCACAGAATCGCCGTGATCACCGCCCGGCGCGTCGCCTGCCGGGAGTAGGCCGTGACCGGCAGAAGCTCGCTGGTGATCGCCATCTGCCCTCTCCATTCGGTCCGGCCTCGGGTCCTCTTCGCGCTGGCTCTTCGGGGCCCCGGCCCCGCCGGTGAACCCGGTTATGGCCCTTCACTCGCCTTCGACGACGACGAAATACAACTCGCGCAGTCGGCGATGGAAGCGCCGCAACGGCTCATCCGCCGCCGGGGCAATCGTCAAGGTGGCGATGCGAATGCGGTCGGGGTCAATGCCGGCCTCCTCGACGAGATGACGCCGCACCGCGCGGGCCCGATCCAACGCCAGGCCCGGATCGCCATCATCCGGCACAGCCGCCTGCAGCAACAGACGATTGGTCGGATAGCGGCGGAATTTGGCCAAAAGATCCGCGACGGTGACACGCACCGCGTCGTCCAGCACCACCTGGCCGCGGTTGAACCGCACTGCCGGCGACAGCACCCCCACCTGCGACAACCGCGACCAGTCCTCCAAGGGGGGAAACGCTGCGCGTAAAGATGCTTCCGCCCGCGCATTGTCCCCATTGCCAAACGCCACATCCTGCTCGGCATAAAGGTCGCGAATGAACCGTGACGCGATGAAAGCAAACGGGCTGGCCGGCTCGCCCTCTGTCCCGCCGTCCGGTGCAAGTCCGGCAGCTTCGGCGATCCAATCGGCCAGCCGGTATTGGCCATCAACGGCCACGCCGAACACATGCCTGGCGCTCGTATCCAGGTCGAACCAACGGCCGGGCGGCAAAGCGGTGTCGACAGACTGCAGCTCGGTCAAGGCGTCGAAATAGGCGCCGACGAAGGCGGCCACTTTGGCACCCTCGTCGCGGACCGACCGCCGCGCGGCGACCACCACGATGGTTTCTTCCGGTCGGCGCACCAGCACCAGCGGGATGGTGCCGACGTCGGTCAATGCGGCGACGGCGCTACGCAGAGGCAACACGGCCAGGTCGGTCTGTCCGGTGGCCATCTCGGCCGCCAGGTCCTTGGGCTGCGCCGCCAAGGAAAACACCAGGTCGTAACCGGCCGCGCGCACCCGGTCGCGCAGGCTACCGTCCGTCAGCACCGCGGTATCCGCCGATGCCGCTCCCAAGGCCAGTACCAGACGGCCAGACAGCAGGTGAACGTCGGAGCTCTCCGCCACTTCCGCCTGGCGCAGCCAGGGTTTGATCGCGATGCCAGCAAAGACCACGACCCACAGCGAGACGAAAAGGAGCGCCGCACCGCGCAGATGCGGATGCCGGCCCGCCGGGCAGGCCGGCGAACGTGTCGCCGCGATGGCATGGGTCTCGATGGAGGTGGGCAAGGGTGTCAATACTCGGCCAATATGCTGGCGAAGACGGCCTTTAGCTGGGCCTCGTCGGTCGCAAGGTAGTAGCGTACCATCTGGGCCCGCTCCAACGCCTGCAGATGCGGAATGTCGGTCGAAAATGCGACGGTGTGCACGGTCACCGGCGACCGGCGATGCAGCTCGCGAACCGCAGCGTCGGGCTCATAGCCCTCATTCGGCTGACCATCGGTGACAACGATGAGGTCGTACTGACCGAATCGCATTTGCCGGTAGTACTGTTGGTGCATCGCGGTTGCCGCGACGCGAATCGCGATCGACGTCGGCGTTCCACCGTCTGCCTGCACCGCCGCGAGCGCGCTGCGAAGGGCAAACCGATTGCCGGTGCCGAGCGGCACGACGAGCTTGGTCTGAACCGCAGCCTCGGGCAACGTCCGGTCTTTCCACGCCTTCAGACCAAAGAACACCAGCCCCAGATTGGTGGTCGGCGGCGCAGCGCCGACCAGATAGCGCACCGCCGCCTTCGCCGCCTCCAGGCGCCTGCCCTCCATGCTGCCACTCACATCGAGCACGATCATCACGTTGTGGGCATGAATGTTGCCCACCGGCACGCCAGTCTGACCGGAAAGATCGGGCGGCCAGTCGAACACGGTCTGGCCGATCTCGGTGGCCTCGAAAGGACCCTGCGTCGGGCAAAGATCGGCCTCGGTTGGCTGGAAGGCAGACGGAATCGGCTGTCCGAACGGTCGGGGCCGGTCACACGGGTCCGCGCCGGCCATCCGATCCGCACCCGACGCCTCGGACGGAGCCGATGGTCTGGGCGGCGGCGCGGCGGTATCCGGCGCCGAATTCCCGAAATAGGCCAACGCGATGGCGACCACGGCGATGGCCAGGGCGGTCGTCACATCCATGGCAGCCCCGTCGGCATGATGGCGAACCTCACTCGAAGAAGGCGTCCTCGAACAGATCCTCCGAGACCATCTCGGCCTCCCGTTCGCTCAACTCGACCTTGCCCACCGGCTCCACCACCACGTCGACGCGCTTGTTCATGCGCCGGCCGGCCTCACTGGGCAAAGCCGCATCCCACACCAGAATGCGCGCTGTGCTGCCCGGACGGCGGTAACCGTACCAGCGGTTGCCCTCGCTTGCCTCGGCCATGCCCTTGCCGATGGTGACGATCTGGTCGACACGGACCGATAGGCCCCGGTCGCCAGCGCGCTGTTTCATCGCGTCGAGCACGCCTTCGACCCGCCGGATTGACATGGTCTTGCCGGCGCTCAGGGTCTTTTTCCAAACCGTTTCCGGCTGCCGGTACTGACGCGAGTAGCGCTGCAAAAGGTAGCGTGTCGGATCGACATGCCCGACCAGGGTGAACACCGAATCGGGAGCCGCCACCAACAGATCGAGTGCCCGGTCGATGTAGGGCCGATACTCCGGCGCTGTGAAATCCGTCAATTCACTGTTGCTGGGAAAGTGAATCGAGAATCGGAGCAGCGGTTCGCGGCCCAGATCACCCGATTCGAACAGCGAGCGCACCCGGCTCTGCATCACCTCGCTGGCCATGGCCGACCCGACGGCTGTGCCGAAGCGTTCGCGCAGGCCTTGGCGCAACCGTGTCCATTCCGATTCGGTGTAAGTGAACGGCCGAACCGACCGCGCATCTCCGGTCAGGACCCCGAGTTGAGCGAGCACCTCGGCAAGGGCTGCCTTGGTGCGTTCGAAATTGTAGGGATCGGCAGCATCGGTGAAGAACGTCCAATTGCCGGTCCACCGGAATGGCGTGGCACCCTCCCACAACAACCGAACATCCGCGGCCAGGTCACCATCCTGCAACAGAATCGCCGGCAGCGCGCGCGGCACGCCACCAGCCCAGGCGCCGCGCATTTCGAGCGCGACGTCCTCCTGAGCCCGCAACAGCGCATGCGCCACCGCAACCACCTCGTCGCGGTGCTGCTCGGCATAGGCCTGCCGCACACCGACGAGATTGATCACAGACCGCGACAGCTCACGGGTGCTCACCAGAATCCGAGCGCCAGCCAAGCTGCCCGGCACCTGTCCGTCGCCGACGCGGCGCTCCACCGGCAGCGTCGCGCCGCCTCGGCTGGCGATCAGCACCAAGGCCTCCGACAACGGCAGCAAGGCCGCACCGACCGCGCCGTTGCGCAAGGCCCGGGACGGGCTGCGCGACGAAGCGAAGGCCTGGGTTTCATCCGGAAACCAGCGCACGTCGATATCGTCAAATACCGTCATGCCACCAAGGGTACGGATGGCCCGGCCGTCCTTGCCGGCCAGTTGAAGCAGATCAAGCGCGAATTTGAGATGGCGGCCGTGGGCCTGCAGACCAAGCGTTCTGAGAGCGCCCAGAGCCCCAATCCCATCGGCCACGACCAGGGCGTCACCGCCCGTGGATCGCGACAGGGCGAAAAACACAGACACCGTGATGCCGGCCTCGGCAAGAGCATCGGCAGCGGCCAGGAACTGCCCGAGTGATCCCTGAACGTAGTTGGTCGCCCCGGCAATCAGAGCGTCGACCTGCTCCGGAAAACTCGCCTGGGTTAAGGTAAACCGCCGCCCCGTCTCGGCAAGAGCACTGCCGGGCTGGGTGGTCGCCGCGAGACCATTGGCAACCACAAGCGCCAGATTGCCGCCCTCCGCCACCAGGGGAAACGGCTGAGCCGCATCCGTCGTGTGTGCGGCCGGCACGGCCTGGAGCCGGTCGGTCAGCGGATGCAACGTACCGGACGCCAGCGCCGGAACGGTTGGGCCAACCAACCATCCAACCGTCACCGACACACAAACCGCAACCCGAGCGCGCCAGACTCCGCCGGCCGCCACCGACGCCCATCGCACCGGTCTCACAACCCTTTCCATACCCGCACCTGATCCGGATATCGGGCGAGGAAGCGGCGTGCCGCCTCATCCGGCGACACGCCGCGTCGAATCTCAGCCATGACTTCCTGCAACAGAGCGATGGACCAGGAAAACCGGTTGAGCGCCCGACGCAACCGGGGGCGTTCGGTGACCAGAGTCTTGCGCACGACGGTGCTGATCACCTCATCCCCACCGAACACTTGCAACGGGTCCTCGAGGTAGCGCACCGGCCAAAGGCCGAACATCCAGTGCGGCGTCCAGCCGGTCACCACGACCGGCGCCCGAGCCTCGATGGCATCACCCAGCACCTCCGCCATACGGCTGCCGCTGCCGGCTTCCAAGACGAAATCCGCCAGCCCATAGTCCTTAAGCGCCTTACGGCTCGTCGTCATCAAACCCGCTTCCGGGTCGATGCCGACGATGCGACCACCAAACAAGGCCGCCTGATTACGCAGATCCGGAACGGTTTGAGCCGGCACGTAGTCGGGCACCACCCAACCGATTCTGGCCCCACCCGAAATGTGCGGCCCGAGATTCTCCACCGCCTCACGGTGGCGGTCAATGTAGCGGCCATGGGTGACCGGCAACCAGCCACAAACATGGGCATCCGCCGTGCCCTCGGCCACCAACCGCCACATGTCGGCGGCCGACACCTCCGTGCGGCGGACGGAAACCCCAAGAGCGTCCTCAACAAACGACCGCACGACGGCCGTGGTGGCAATGCAGTCGTCCCAAGCAACATAAGACAAATGGACGGGTGCCTGCTGCGCGGATGCCGGTCCCGGCACGGCAAAAAGCAGGCCCGCCAGCAGGGTCGACACACCGCGCCTCATGGCCCTCTCCCCATCGTCCTGCAGTCCGTCCGCCGCCGTCGGAGTCGACCCATCCAGGCCCGGGCAGGATCAGGCGTCCGCCGCGGCCTCCCGAACGTGCTTCACCAAGTCTTCCAAGTCCGGGCCAATAAAATCCTGTAGCCCAATGAAACCGACCAGACCACCGTTGCGCAACACCGGCACAACGAGCTGGCCACTTTCGGTCAACGCGGCAACCGCATCGGCCACCCGGTCCGTCTCGTCGACGCAGCGCGGCGTTGCCAACCATATGCCGGAAATCGCTGTTTCATCGGGATTGCGGGCATCGGCCACCAGCCGCTCGACGATGTCGCGTTCCGTGACCATGGCCTCGACTCCGCCGGCCGCACCAGCAGCGAAGGCGACTCCGACGTGGGCGGCGGCCATGCGCGCCGCCACGGCACGGACGGCGTCCCCGGCTTCGATGGTGATGATCGGGTGCGGCTTCATCACGGAAAAAATCTGTCTTTGCGGCATGAATCACTCATGGGGCGGGACGTTGCGATGAAAACGGGCGGGCGCAGGTGACCCGGTGGGACTGGGCCCGGTCGGGACCGCCGACCGCCGCACGCCGATATATTCCTGGGACTGTGACTCCCAGTCGCCGTTACGTGGCACGATTTCCTACTGCCACAAGAGCTTGATCCCGTGGCCTGGCACATTATTTCTACCAGTTTTGGTGGCGTCTGATCCCTTGTCCTGTTCCGTGCCTGGCGATGTACTTCCCATTCGAAGTATTGATGCGGCGCGAAAAAGCGTCCATCCGAAACCCTTCGGAACTCCACGGACTCACATCAAATAGAAGGGGCAATGAAGGTGTTCTTGATGTTCCACGGATCGCAGGCTACCGTCGCGCGGGTTTGGCGGCGGCGAGGTCTGAACCGAGAATTCGTCCGGTGTTACGGTGCGATTCCGGAAACGACTCCAGTCTCTCTTCGCTGCCAAAAACAATTCGTTGCGGCCGGCGCGCGGGCTTCTTCGGCGTCGGTTATCTGATCTCATGGTGGAGGAGCAAACAATGCGCAGGCTTATTCTGGCTGCCTTGGTCGCCCTGATCGGATTCATGCCGCTGGCGGCGTCCGCTCAAACCGGGAGTCAAGGGGCAACTCCGTTGAGCCAAGCGGCGACGGATCCGAACTACCCGCTTTGGCTGGGCATCGGTGCGTTCACCGGCCTCGTTGTCGCGAATGTCGTGTTTGTCGGCTGGCCGACCTTCGCCAGCATCCCCGGCATGCTGCCCCCTGGCGCCCTGGTGCGTCCGGAATGGCACACGGCTATGAGCCGCGTCTATGCGGTCGGCTTCGGGGTGCTCGGCGCGCTGGTGGCCGACGGAATCTACATGGATTGGTAAGGACTGGGCCATTCTTCCGACCCCGACTGGGCCGTGCGGGCCTGCCCTGGTCCATGCCGCCGTGCGGGGCGACGAAGCTTTGCGGCTCTTCCTTCTCGAATGGATTTGATGGAGGGTACAGTGCGTAGACTTCTCATCGTGGCCTTGGTGGCCGTGATCGGCCTCCTGCCGATCACCTTCTCAATGCAGGCCCATGCCCAGGGCGAAGCGGCCAGCCAGACCCAGCTAACCGCCGCCGATCAACCGCACCGCTTGCTGGCCGCCGGCGCCGGCGCCATTCTCGGCATCTTCTTTTTCAATCTGGTCACCACGCCATTCGGCGCCGTGCCTTGGGCCCAAGCGGCTCTCGTCCCGGCTCCGAAGGACTTGGCCGTCGGCAGCCGCATCTTCGCGACCCTGGCGGGCGGCAGCGGTGCCATCATCGCCCACTATCTGTACAACACGACGCATTGAGGTCCGGACGGTCGATGCCGCGCGGCCCGGTTCAACGTGCACCGTCCGGCGCCGCCCCAGTGGCGCTCGAAGGGCGGTCAAGCCGGCGGCCTCGGGGCCGCACGGGGCACCGACCGCCGGGCCCGGGCAAGGCCACCCGCCCACGAGACCGCTTTGCAAGGAGAAGCATTATGCGCAAGCTCTTGATTGCTGCTGCTGTCGCCCTGATCGGGCTGATGCCGATGTCCGCCTCGGCCCAGCTTCCGGCCGGCGAGCAACCCTACACCTACGGCGAAGACGTGTTCTACCCGCTGTTCCTGGCCGTCGGCGCCGTTGCGGGCGTCGTTGGCGTCAACCTGCTCACCTCGGGTTATGTCGGTGTGATCCCGTGGTATACGGGAATCACAAGCCCGGTGAACGCCCCCGTCGCCGACATGACCGCCACCGCGCTCAGCCGCGTTTATGCCGTGACCGGCGTCATCGTCGGTGGCTGGATCGCCAACTGGCTGTACACCGGAGAGTGAGGTTCGGCCACGGCCGAGCAATCACCACCGACGATCTTGGACACGCCCCGGCCTTTCGGGCCGGGGCGTGTTTTTGTGCGTATGAACACCAGGCATCCGCTCGGCGGTCAGGTCGGCTCCGCCGATTCATCCCAACGGCCCGAAACCCCAACGGCCCGAAACAATGACCGGTCCTCGGGCCGCCCTGTTTCGGAGCGCCGGCACCCTTGCCGGCCGAACCGCCGGCTTCCAGCCGGCCCGGACCACGCCCAGCAGCCGGCCGCCAAGATGGCGGCGGTCCAGCCGGCAGGGATGCCGGCGCTCCTCGTTCAGCGCCG
>JANQJV010000424.1 GCA_028281465.1 Azospirillaceae bacterium
GGTGGCCGGTCTCGAATTCGATCGAGGCGTGGGTGGTGTCGATGACGTAGTCGGCGGCGAGTGCCGGGGCGGCAATGCCGAGCGTGGTGGCGATGGCGAGCGCGCGCACGGTGCCGAACAGCGCGGTCATGGGACCCTCCTTCTTTGAGTCTGCGTCGAATGGGGCGCGGGGCGTCCCCTCGCCCGCCCGCAGATGGCGCCCATGCCCTCGACGATAAACCGCAAGATTGACGAAGCACTTTCAACACAGCATTGATAATCCCATGGACACGCTCACCGGCATGCGCGCCTTCCTGGCCGTGATCGACGCCGGCTCGTTCACGGCCGCCGGGGAACGCCTCGGCATCTCCACGGCCCTGGCCAGCAAATATGTCGCCGCCCTGGAGGCTCGGCTGGGGGTGTCCCTGCTCTACCGCACCACCCGTTCCTTGCGCTTGACCGAAATCGGCGGCGCCTATGCCGCCCGCGCGCGTCAGGTGATCGGCGACTTCGACGAGCTGGAGGCGGTGACCCGAGACCGCAGCGGCACCCCATGCGGTCACCTGATCGTGACCGCGCCCGTCTGCTTCGGCGAAATGTATCTGACCGACACGGTGGTGCGCTTTCTCGACCGCTACCCCGAGATCAGCGTGGAGTTGCGTCTGACCGACCGGGTGGTCGACCTGATCGACGAGGGCGTCGATCTGGCGGTGCGCATCGCCAGGCTGGAGGATGCCAGCGCCATTGCCCGGCGGCTGGCGCCGGCGCGCATATTGCCCTGCGCCGCCCCGGCCTATCTGACCCGACACGGCACCCCAGCGCACCCGCGCGACCTGGCAAGGCACGCCTGCATCATCGACACGAATTTCACATCTCCGCGCGACTGGCCGTTCCAGATCGATGGCGTTTGGACCTCCGTTCGGGTCGCTGGCCGATTCGCCGTCAATTCCGCCCGGGCCAGCCGCGATCGGATCGTGGCCGGCGCCGGCATCGGCCTGATCCCGAGCTATGCCATCGGGCCGGATCTGCGCCGTGGCTCGGCGCTACCAGTGCTGGCGGACTGGCCGACGCTGTCGTACAGTCTCACCGCCGTTTATCCGCACAACCGGCACCTGGCCCCCAAGGTGCGCAGCTTCATCGATTTCCTGGCCGCCGAATTCGGCGACCCGCCAGTATGGGACCGGCTGTAAACACCGGCGGCGGTGTGGGCGTCTCCGGCGTCAACGCTTGCCGCGTTTGCGATCCAAGGCGGCCCCGAGGGCAGCGGTGAAGGCCTGTATGGCTTTGACCCGGGCGTGGCGTTTGCAGTTGCCTTCGATCAACACCCAGGGGGAAATATGGGTGCTGGTCTGCTGCACCATGTCGTTCACGGCGGCTTCGTAGAGCGGCCATTTCTCGCGGTTGCGCCAGTCCTCATCAGTCAGCTTCCATTGCTTGTAGGGCAGAGCCCGGCGTTGCTCGAAGCGGGCGAGCTGTTCCTCCGGTGTGATGTGCAGCCAGAATTTGAGCAGCACCATGCCGAAATCGATCAACTGGCTTTCGAAATCATTAATCTCGCCATAGGCGCGGCGCCATTCTTCGTCGTCGGCAAATTCCTCGACACGTTCCACCAGCACCCGGCCGTACCAGCTCCGGTCAAAGATCGCCACCCGGCCGGCCCGCGGCAGGTGACGCCAGAAGCGCCACAGGTAATGCTGGTTGCGCTCTTCGTCGGTCGGCGCCGCGATGGAAATGACCTGGTAGTCGCGCGCATCCAAGGGCGCGATCAAGCGGCGGATGGCACCGCCCTTGCCGGCAGCATCCCAACCCTCGAACACCAAGATGGTGGTGATGCCCTTGGCCTTGGCCTTGCGGTGCAGGTGGCTGAGACGGGCCGTCGCTTTGGCCAGGGCCGCATCGTAGGAGTCCTGGTCCAGGGTCAGGCCCATATCGAGACCGTGCAGCACCGAGGCGTGCGCCGGCACCGTCACCCGCGCCGGGGTGTCGCCGCCCGTGTCCGGGCCGGTGTCGGCAGCGGCGGCCTCCCGGTCGGCGAGGCGCATCTGTCGGCGGCGAGCCTGCTGGCCCATGTGGCGCACCAGGGCGTCGCGCAGCAGGGTCAGCACCGTAATCTCGCGGTAGCGCCGGTGCTGGCCTTCCACGATGCTCCAGCGCGCATCGCCCGTGCTCGTGCGCAGGATGGTGGATTCACCGGCGCGGATGAACCGGTCGTACATCTTGTAGTGCTTCCAGTCGGTTTCGGTGACGCGCCAGCTTTCGTGCGGGTCGTCCTGCAGTTTCTTCAACCGTTTCTTTTGTGCGTCTTGACTCAGGTGCAACCAGACCTTCAGCACCAGGGCACCATCCTTGGCGAGCTCGCTCTCGAAGGCGACGATCCGGTCGAGCTGCGCGTTCAGCCCGGCCACGTCGATCTGACCATAGGCGCTTTCGAGGACCGGCCGCGAGTACCAGGACCGCAGGAACAGGCCAATGCTGCCGCGCGGTGGCAGATCGCGCCAGAAGCGCCAGAACTCAGGGCGTTCCCGCTCTTCGTCCGACGGTGTGCTGTAGGCACGGGTGACGATACCGCGCGGGTCGAGCCAGTCGTTGATCAGGTTGACCGTCTGGTTCTTACCGGCACCGTCCACCCCAGCGAACACCAGGATGACCGGAAAGCCGGCCGTGCGCAGGTCCGCCTGCAGGCCGATCAGTTCGTTGCGCAAGGCCGGCGCGATGGCCTTGTAGTCCTCCTTGCTGATCGTGCGCCCCAGTTCCGCCGTCCGAAACACCGCCCCCTCCCATTGCCACCATGCTGCCCCAATTTTGGCGGCACGATGTCACGGTACTTTAACAAGTATGGAAACGGAAGGGGGGATCGTGCCGACCGGTTGCGCCCACGGCGGGCCGCCCCGCCCCAAATCCAGTGGTTGGGGTAGAGGCTCGGTCGCACAGGTGGGCTGACCCGGCCAACGCCACGGACACCATCACACGGCGTCTGACAGGTCCCCCTTGCATCACCGATCCAGTGGTGCGCGCACGGCCGGCATCCGATCGGACATCCAACGCCGAACCCGCTCCAGGACGTTGCGCATGTGCGAGACACCGTGCGGATCGACCATCGCGTGATCACGGTCGGGGAGTTCCCAATAGGTCAATCGCCCGGCGTCACCGGCTGCCCAAAAAGCATCGCGTGTAGCGCGCGCCGTCTCAACGGGCGCCGATCTGTCATTCTCGCCATGCACCAGCAACACCGGACTGTCGGACGCAAGCAAATCGTCCGACAAGCGACGGTCCAGACTATCGCGCCACCACTGGTAGGAAACGCCGCCCAATATGCCCTTTGCCCTCCGATCGCGTCGGATTTCTTCGAATTTCGCCTGCATCCGAGCCGCCACGGACGGCGGCACGACCATCGGAAAGAACTCCGCCAGGGTGAGGCCGGTTCCAGTCGAGAGAACGACCACGGCGTCGGCGTCCTGGACGCGCCGCGACAGGACGGACACGACGGCACCGCCTTCCGAACCGCCGAACAGGATAAGGTCATCATCGAACAGTCGCTGGGCGCGCAGCGTATCCAGGACAATTTCGACGTCGGCAACACGCCGGCTCACGGTATGAGTCTGGACATGGCGCGGCGAGCACCCATCAATCGCATCGTCCGGCGTGTCTTGACGAGAGACGCCGTATTTCTCGACGGTGAGGACCGCATAGCCACTCTCTTCAAACAGCGCCGTCATCAGATCGACCGAGGCGCTCGAGCGCGCCGGCGCGCAGCCTGATCCGTGTGCGACGAGAACGACCGGGTTGGCGTGATCCCGAAGAGCATTCGATAAAGTCCAGGCAATGTCGGAGCCGTCCGGTCGGACGGCAGACCCGCGGATTTCGTGACCTGCGCTGAAACCCGCCGCGGTGCCGGCGACAAGGCCGGCTGCAACCGTAAGCAAACCCAAACCGGCTTTCATGATGCGCCATCCTCCGAACGCAGCGGATGGTGCTCGAACTGGCTTGCTTCGTCGCAAATCGGGTACCAGGCCGGCTTTTCTGCGACGAATTCGTGGAAGGCGTTGCGCACGCCCGGATCGTCATCGAGGCAGTGGGCGTTGATGGGAAAGGCCGCCTCACCCGAAAGCGGTTCGCCGAGGGCCGTGCCGCAGCGCCGGCAAAAGGAACGCGGGTATTTGTAGGGTGCCGGCGGCACATAGACCTGAATGTCCGCAGCGCCGCTGAGGAGAGCGAATTGGTCTCGCGCCACGAAGACGAACGGCGTCACGCCAAGCTTCCGGCAACGCGAACAGTGGCAGGTCCCAATCAGGCTTGGCTTGCCCGTGATCTCGAACCGCACGGCACCGCAGCAACAACTTCCTGTCAACACCATCCTGACGCTCCCCGATCGCTGTCCTGATTGAAACACGACGCGGTCTACCAGCCGACTGCTGACAGCATGGTGTCAGCAGTGTGCTACGCAGAGGCCATGAGACGAGGCGACCGCTTGTTTGAGATCATTCAGATCATGCGCCGCGCCCGAGGCCCGATCTCTGCCGACGCCATGGCTGATGCGCTCGAGGTCTCGAAGCGAACGGTTTATCGCGACGTGGCCGCACTTGTGGCGCAGCGCGTTCCCATACGGGGTGAAGCCGGCGTCGGCTATGTCCTTGAGCCGGGGTTCGACATGCCGCCGCTCATGCTGACCGCCGATGAGATTGAGGCCGCCGTTTTGGGGGCCCAGTGGGTTTGCACACGGGGGGAGGCGACGCTTGCGCGCGCAGCCGAGACTCTTTTGGCCAAGATCGAAGCGATCGCGCCGGCTGACCTGCGTCCTCTGATCCTGGAGCCGTCAACAAGTGTCGCCCCGATACCGACCCATGGCGAAGTCCTGAGCGCCTCGGACATCCGCGCCGCGATTCGGCGGCGCCAGAAAATCCGGGTCGCATACCATGACACCCATGGGACACGGACCGAACGCATCCTCTGGCCCATCGTTGTCGGCTATCGGGATGCTGGACGCATACTCGCGGCGTGGTGTGAACTCAGGCAGGATTTCCGCTACTTCCGAACGGACCGAATCCTGGCGGCGGACGTGCTGGCCGAGAAGATCCCCGAACGGTCGGATCGGTTGCGGGCCAGGTGGCGCACAGCCATGGAGGCCGAACGTCGGCGCTATACTCTTGATAAATAAGCAATAACGCAAACGGCTTGACGACGGCCAGACAACCTGAAGCGCTTGCGTGGCGATTGGCCCTGTCCACCGATGGACCTCCCCGGCCCAGCGCGGCACCGCCAGCACGGCGATGACACTGAGACGCCAACGGGCGCGTGGCTCCAGCGACGCTTGGAGGCGGCGCGGGAACCACGTCGACGGCACGCCCAGGCGCCGCCCAGCCACGAACGAAACCCAAAGGGTATCATGGTCGCCATCGACCCGCTCAGCCAATGGGCTCATGCCCAACCCGTTTGCCGCACTACGCCGATCTGAACGGCTATGGGAATGGGGGGCGGGAATGGGGGGCGGGAATGGGGGGCGGGAATGGGGGGCACTCAACGCGCTCCGCATCACGCTCTACCATGTCATGGGGTACTGAGCGGCGGCCGGTCGGGGCGGATGTGGCGCCGAAACACCGGACGCAGGAGCGATGCCGTGGGCGTGTTCTTCGTGACAGGAAAATGACACCCCTCGCCACCCTCATTCCGGTGGATCTCATTTTCAATCTTATATTATATTTGCCAATTTATGGTGATAATATTACCATCAAAACTGTGCCCAAGTCGACATAACACGATAGTATTCGGAGTCTCGATCAATGAAAATTCCATCCATACCTCTATTATGTATCCTGGTCGTCTGTGCGGCCGTGGCCGGTGCGTCGCCGGCCACGGCGCAAAGTTGCCCCGAACCCGGCCGGCAACCGGCTACCGAGGCGCTGATCGCCCTGATCGATGCGGATCCGGACCTTGGACAGTCCCTTGAAGCCTCCTTCGCCTTAGGCCAAAAAATCATTGGTAATCCGGAACTCAACCCGGTGGTCACTCTGCAGGATTATTACGACTACATCGACGCGCTGGTCACCTATAATCCGCAGAACATCGATACCGGAGTGTACCGGGGTGAAATCCGGGTGAGCATCCAAGGCAAGAACTATTGCCGGTGGAACTTGCTCGATCTGCTGACCTACGGATTCTTCCTGGTCGACCGCCAACTGACCACGGACCCGCGCGGACAGATTCAATTCAAGAACCAGGCTTTCTCCGACTGGATGCGTCACGTGGCAGAGTATTGGGGTCAATACTTGGAGACGCCCGCTTCTGCGATCCATGTTCCGGATTTCAAAAACGACCCTTTATACGGTGACTGGGCCTGCCCCGCGGAACCCTATGCCACGTTCCAGGATTACTTCATCCGCGAACTGTGTCCGGTGACGTTCCCGTCCGGCACGCGCCCGGTGCACGGGTTGGACGATCCGACCACGGTGGTGTCGATCGGTGACTCGGTCTCGGCCGGCTGGTGGCCGATCAGCACGACCGGCAAGCTGGTCACGACCTACGACACCGCTTCGCAGGCCGCCGTCGCCATCAAAGGCATCGTGTATAGCGATGTTCCGACCTTCATTCTGGGCGGAGACGATGAACATGTGTTGAACGGCTTCGGCGATATCGATCCCAGCCGCTTCAATGGCGGCGTGTTCACGCATCAGTTCCTCAACACCTACAACTACCACCGCCTGCATACCCCGATCGCCGGTCGGATCGTCTACATGCGCCACTTCCAGGCCGCCGCGCGCATGAAGGCCGGTTGGATCGCCCCGACGCAGGGACAGCCCGGATACTACGGGCCGATGGATCCGCCGGATTGGCAGTTCGGCCAGACCCGTTTGGTGCTCGGCATCGAAACGCCCGACCACGGCATCGTCCTTGCCGCCCCCATGGGCATGGCCCAGGTCTCGGGCATCGTCCTGCGCGATTGGGTACAGCTCGATGCACAGGCCGAAAAGGGTTGGGAATTCGCCAATTTCGCCTTCGGCGGCTCCGATTTCGTCATCATTTTCCAGCCGCAAGCCGATTTCGTGCTCACAGTGCCGGAGTCAAAGCCGATGGATCCGGGTGCCGGGACCAATTATGAGCCGTCCGACCAAGGCGAGAAGTACGGCTGCTTCGGCGGCGTCACCACCTGCGACGACACACCCGGCGACCCCGGTCCGTATCCGCGCTCGTGACACGCATACCAAAACAATTTCATCAATCAGTGGGTTTTGCCGGCGGTCCAAATCGATGACCGTTCGCTCGAGCGACCATCCTGACACCCCCCTTTCTCGCCCGCCCGCCCGCCCGGACGAGTCGGGAGGGTGAGGCTCATACCAACGGCCCGACACCATGACCGGTCCTCGGGCCGCCCTGTTTCGGAGCGCCGGCATCCTTGCCGGCTGGACCGCCGGCTTCCAGCCGGCCCGGACCCCGCCCAGCAGCAGGCCGCC
>JANQJV010000057.1 GCA_028281465.1 Azospirillaceae bacterium
GATGGCGGCGGTCCAGCCGGCAGGGATGCCGGCGCTCCTCGTTCAGCGCCGAAACCGAACCTGTCGTCAAGGCGGGCCATGGGTATTACTCTGGGATGAAACTGTACGCCCTCTGCGTTTTTGGAGAGACCGCCAAGCAGGGCCCGGCTCGGCCCTGGGGCCGCCGCGGATGAAAACGCAGCAGCGGCGCTGTCGGACAAGGTGGGACAACGGGCCGTTCTCGTATCCGCCATTCTCGTACACAAGGTGGCAGAGCGTTGAGTGTACGCTCACCTGGGTGACCATCCGAATCTCGGGTGCCCCGGATTCGCACGGTTCACCCAACAACGGACAGTCCATTCCATCCGCACGGCACAGCCGGCTTAGAGTTCTTTCGGCTCCGCTCGTTCGGACACCGGCAGCCGCCCGACGAAATCCTTGATCAGGGCGGCAACTCTGCGCGGATCTTCTTCGTGGGCCAGGTGACCCAGAGCCGGCAGTGTGATGACCTCGGCGTTTGGCGCTTGCGTGGCCACGCGGGTGGCAACGTCCGGGGCAACGGCGCCGTCCTCTTCCGCCGCCACCAGCAAGATCGGCACATGAAGACGCGCGAACTCTTCTTCCAGTGGCTCCAGGTCCCAATTGGCCATCATGCCCAAAGTGGCACCCACATGGCCGGAATTGCGGAAGAGGCGCGTATAGAGATCGACGCCTTCCGGCGCCAGGGTCGAACCAGTATCCTCAAGCAACCGTTTAACGCTGTCGCGGTCATTAGCGCTCCAGGAGAAGAAGCGCGGCGCGAACGGGTTGAGGAACAAGAGACGCGCCAAAGGTGGGAACAGATGACGGGCCAAACCGGGGAATGGTAGCAACGCCCCATTCAGGCTGACCAGGCCGTCGGGCCGCAGGCGGCCATCCAAGGTCATGCGCACTAGAATGGCCGCGCCGGCGGAATGTCCGATGGCCACAATCGGCCGGACCTCGAGTGTGAGCAGCAGCTCTTCCAACGCCGCTGCCATGCCGGGCAGTGACAAACGTGACGGTGCCGGCGCGCTGGTGAACCCGTGCCCCGGCAGATCCGGCATCACCACAGTGAACTGTGCCGACAACACAGACGCCAGGTCGCGCCAGGAATGGGTCGATGCGCCAGTCCCATGCACCAGCAGCACAACCGGCCCCTCGCCCATCTGCTGCACGTGCCAGCGCAGGCCGCCGGCATTGACGAATCGGCTGACCTCGCGATGCGGCCATTCAGCGCCGTCACGCGACCACGCCAGACCTTCGTTCCAACAAAACATGCCGCCCGTCCCCGCATCCGCCGGCACACCGTCGGTGCTCAGAGTGAGCTGTGCGGCGTGATGGCCGCAACACCCAATCGGGCCTGCGACGACAAGCGCCAGCAGGAACAGAAGTTTCGCACACCGCGCCATGCCGGCCTCCCTCACGCCGCGGAAACCACCCGCACCGCTGCCGACACGCTCGCGGCATCCGCCCGTGGCAACGGCAGATAGTGGGCCCGCATGGCTTCGGCAAGCCGCTGCGCAAATGGCTGGCCATGCGGCGACGTGTCGACCATCAGCACCGACACACCCAGCTCAGCCAAGCGACGCGCGGCCGACAGGGCTTCCTCTTCGGCGCGCGGCCGACCGCCAGCGCCATCGCGGGCGATATTGGCGCGGGCATCGGTGAGAAACACAAGGGCCGGCGTCTGGCCACGCCGGCGCACATCCTCCGCCAGCAGCGTGGCCGCGTCGACGCCAGCGGCCAGAGGGGTGCCACCGCCGCCGGGCAAGCCAGCCAAGCTGCGCTTGGCGCGCACCAGAGAACGGGTCGGCGGCAGCAGCAAATCCGCTCCCCGGCCGCGAAACGCGATCAAAGCCACTTGGTCACGACGGATGTAACAGTCGGCCAGCAGCAACTCCACAGCCCCCTTGGCTTCGGCCAAGCGGTGTAGGGCGGCTGAACCCGACGCGTCGACCACGAAGATGGTCGTGGTCTCTGACCGGCGCTTGAACCGGGTGACGCGGAAATCGTCCTTGCGCACCTCGATGCGCCGGCGAACCGGCTGGCCCTGGGCCGTCCACTCCTGACGGCGCAGGCCCTGCCAAGGGGCGGCTGCGCGGAGGGTCTCGACCACATTCAACCGGGCGCCGGCACGCGGCTCACCTCGGCGCACGCCGATCGGCCGGCCGCGCAGTGTCGAGGCTTGCAGCGCCCCTGCCTTGCCGGCCGAGCGGGCCCGCGATCGACCGCCGCCGGGTGCACGCAGCCGCGCCAACAGCCCCAGCGGCATGGCCGCCTGGGCCGCGGCCAGGATCATGTCCTCCAAGGGCTGATCCAGGTCTGGGGTGTCGTCGTCATCGCCGTCGTCACGGTCCGTCTCGTCCGGCGGCTCGGGCGACTCATCCTCGGCCGGTGGCGGTTCCGCCACAGGTAGCTGCGTCGCCCGGCAGGCCAACACCAGCCGCGCTGCCAAGGCGGCGTCGTCCTGTGTCACGATGGTCCGGCCATCCAGCGCTGCGGCGGCGCGAGCGACGCGCACGGCCAGCATGGGCGCGCGCAGCGACGCGATGCCAAGGGCCAGCCCGGCGCCACACAAGGCCTCGACGATGTCGTCCGGCACCCGCACCTCGGCCAACAGGCTGCGCGCTGCCGACACCTCCTCCGGCTCCGGCCCTGGCTCCAGAGCATCGCGCAGGGCGACCGCGGTCAGATCAAGCCGGAAGCCGAGACGGTCGATCAAGCCGGATGGCGGTTGTTCGTCATCGGCCAAACCTTCGTCGAGGGCGACCACGCCGAAGCGCGCCGGCGACCGCAGCGCCAGGCCGTCGCGTTCCAGCACCACCTGCCCCGTGTCGAGGGCCGCCGTCAGGCGGGCGGCGGCCGAGGAACCGATGCGCTCGGCCATGGCCGCCAGAACGACGCCACCGTCGGCCTCGGCGAGCAGGCCACGTTCCGCCACCGGGCGTCCCGATTGCAGGGTTGCTGCCAGGTCCAGACCGCCCAACAACCGGCCGTCGGCGACATGGAGCGGCAACCGGCGCACCGGCATCGCCGGTGGTAGCAGCCGGTACAGCCCCTCCAACCAACGCGCCCGCACCGGCCCGGCCATGGCGCGGAGCACGATGCCGGCGGTGCCGAGCGGATCGACCGCGAAGAGGCCGGCCGCCGTCACGGCATCGGCCCACGGCGGCGGTGCGGGAAGCGTGGGGTGGCCGGGGGTCATGGCTTGGGGTCCGCCCCCTCTCCAGCAAACCAGGAGAGGGGTGCCGCGCAACAGCCGGGTGAAGGCCGGCTTGTCGGGTCGATGCTCAGGAATGGCGCAGGCCGCACCCCCCTCACCTCCGCCCGTCTCCCAAAGGGAACGGAACTTTGGCTGGCAAAGCCAACAGTGGGTCTCATTCCCCGAACAGCTCGGTGATGGCGCGTTCGACACGTACGGTCGAACCGGCTTCGTCCAGCGGGTCGCGGCGCAAGCGGTGGCGCAGGGCCGATGGCGCCACCTGCTTCAAGTGCGTGTCATCGACTTCGGCAGCGCCGGCGAGGCTGGCGGCGGCGCGGGCGGCGCGGATGAGCGTGAGTTCGCCGCGCAACCCATCCGTGCCCAGAGCCAGGCAAAGCTGGGCCGCGCGTTCCAACGTCGCATCCGTCACCTTGACTTCCGGCAACCGGGTTTTCGCCTGGGTAATACGCCGGCGCAACTTGGTTTCTTCCTTCTTCCACCTCTCAAGAAATCCAGCCGAGTCGCGTTCGAAGGCGTCACGCCGACGCACCACGTCGACCCGTGTGGGCAGGTCGGTCGGCGTCGTCACTTCCACCGACAAACCAAAGCGGTCGAGCAACTGCGGACGCAGTTCCCCCTCCTCCGGGTTGCCGCTGCCGACCAGCACGAAACGCGCCGGGTGGCGCAGGCTCAAGCCTTCACGTTCGACCACATTCTCGCCCGACGCGGCCACGTCCAGGAGCAGGTCGACCAGATGGTCTTCCAGCAGATTGACCTCGTCGATGTACAGGAATCCGCGGTGCGCCTTGGCCAGCAGCCCCGGCTCGAACGCCTTCTCGCCCTTGGTCAGGGCGCGCTCCAGGTCGAGTGCGCCGACCACCCGGTCTTCGGTGGCACCCAGCGGCAAGTCGACCACGGGTACCGGTACTTGTTTGGCCTTGGGAACACGACCGACTTTGCGGACGCTACAGTCATCAGCGCAGACCGACGCATCGGCCAGCGGATCGCAACCGTAGCGGCACTGTTCGACCACCTTCATCTTGGGCAACAGCTCGGCCAGGGCGCGCACAGCCGTAGACTTGCCGGTGCCGCGGTCGCCGAACACCAGCACGCCACCAACACTCTGGTCGACTGCGGCGATGAGCAACGCATGTTTCATCTCGTCCTGGCCGACGATGGCGGAAAACGGAAACACCGCGGACATGGATCAGATCACCGATGCGAAATGGGGAGTCATGGCAAATGGACGGAAAGGAATGGCTCGACTGCGCCGACCCGGCCGGGTCGACCAAGCCCCCGACAGCAAACGCCGGACCAGACCTGCGATACTAGCCACCAAAGCCAGCGCCGGCCAAGTCTACGTCATACCGAAGACCACGCCAAATCGTCGCCATCGCGGGTGAATTCCATGGCCCCGTACCCGATCGGCTCACCGCTTAGCCGTTTTGGCAGCGCGACCGGCCGCGCCGCCGCCACCAGGCCGGTCCACAGCCCGGCCTGGTTGAGCAGGATCGACGTGATCAGCCCACTGCCCAGGAACAGCGCCGCCCCCATGGAGATGATGCTGGGCAGCACGGTCACGCTGCGACCGAGCAGCATGCGCGCCTCGAACAGCAGACCGCCGTTCAGAAGCGTGCGCAGTCGATCCAAGTCCGGCTGTAGCAGAACGACATGCGCCGAATCCAGCGCCAGTGGCGTAGCGCCGTGGAACGACACCGATACATGGGCCTGGCGGAGCGCCACGGCATCATTGATGCCATCACCAACGAAGCACACGGTGCGGCCGTTGTCCTGCAGCGATTTGACCAGTTTTGCCTTGTCTTGTGGCAGTTTTTCGGAGAAATGCCCGCTGGCGCCGATTCGTTCCGCCATGTGGCGGGTCGACTCTTCCCCGTCACCGGACATGAGGTAGACGGCCATGCCACGCCGGCGCAGCGAGCGTACCAGGGCGCGAACGCCCGGGCGCTCGATCGGCGCCAAAGCGATGACGCCGGCCAGGGCGCCGTCGACCGCCAGCCCAACCACCGTGTGGCCATCCTCGAAATGGGCAAAGGTGGCGCGCCGGGCGGCCTCATCGATGAACACCTCAGCCTCGGCCAGAAACCCCAGACTGCCCAGACAGACCTGGCGGCCGGCGATAACCGCCCGCAGGCCACGCCCGACGGCGATTTCAACCCAATCGGGGACGCCGGTGACCACCCCCTCGGCAGCGGCCGCGGTCCGGATCGCCTCAGCTAAGGGGTGGGTCTGGTGATGCTCGGCCGTTGCGGCGAGGCAGAGAACGTCGTGCCGCGTCCAACCGGCCGAGACATGCACACCTTGTTCGTGGAAACCGCCGGTCGTGACGGTGCCCGTCTTATCCAGAATCACGGTGTCGACCTTGAACAAAAAGTCGAGCACCCGCCCATCGCGAATCAGCACGCCATCGTCAAGCGATTGCGACAGATGCGACAACGCGCCGACCGGCGCCACCACGCGGAACATATAGCCAGGCACCGAGTTCCACACCGCCACGGTGCCGTCGAAACCGAGGAACGGCAACACCAAAACACCGCCCCAAAAAGTCGGCGGCGACACCTGGTTAGCATGCGCCTCGCCACGCGCCTGCACGGTCTCGCGGTAATCATCGGTCTGTTCGAGGAGCGCCGAGAGGCGTGCGGCAATCGTGGCCGGTCCAGTGTTTTCCGTCCGCACCGTCAACCGTCCGGCCGAGACGATACTGGCGGCATGGACCACGCTCCCGGCCGAGACTTCGTCTGGCACTTCCTCACCGGTCAAGGCCGCCTTGTTGACCAAGCCAAAGCCACTCATCACCCGGCCATCCACCGGCACCGTCTCACCGGCGTCCACCACCACCAGATCGCCGGCGCGCACACGGGCCAGAGGCACCTGAAACTCGGTGCCGTTTTCCAAGACCCATACCATCCGGTCGCCATCGCCCAAGGCATTGCCAAGCCGGCGATAGGTCGCATCTTCCGAGCGCAAGATCAAAAACCGGCTCAGGTGCACGACGAAAGCACACCACGGCATCAGGAAAAAGCGCAGGTTGCCGACACAAACAACGAAGATCAGCGCGTCCAACGTGCCGATGTCGACCCGGCCACGGCGCAGCAAGGGAGCAAGACCGGCCACCAACACCGGCGCCATGGCCACCGTGGACAGCGCCGCTCCGCCAATCAGCAACGGCGTGTAATAGAGACCGGCACTGCCAACACCGAACGCCACGGACGAGAGCGCAAAATTGCGCCGCACCAACAAAGCATGGCGGGCGTGGTCTTCAGTGAAGCGTTCCCGGCGACGCGCCGTCCGAGTGCGCAGACGCGACACCAGGCGAATGCGGCGACGAGGCCTGGTCGCACCACGTCTCGGCATCACGAAGCTTCCGCCGGGCGTCCTCCCACGTGGTTCTTGCCGCACCGCTGCGACGAGACCGCCCAGAGCGGCCGTGATACCCGCCGCGGCCAGGATGGCGGAGACCGAGATGATCATGTCCACGCGCCCCATGCCGGTTCACAACGCGTCACATGCTATCGCGACATATCCACACAGGTCCATGGGACGCTGTCGATTGTCACGCGCCCGGCACCACCCGGCCTCAGGCGCGCAGGATGCCTGACCCAGGATAGCGCGCCGCTGGCCCCAGACCCTCCTCGATGCGGATCAACTGGTTGTATTTGGCCAAGCGGTCGGAGCGCGACAACGATCCGGTCTTGATCTGACCACAATTGGTGGCCACGGCGAGGTCGGCGATCGTGGCGTCTTCCGTCTCGCCCGACCGATGCGAGAATACCACACCGTAGCCGCTACGCTGGGCCAATTCCACGGTGCGCAAGGTCTCCGTCAGCGTGCCGATTTGGTTGACCTTGACCAGGATGGCATTGGCCACGCCCTGCTCGATCCCAGCCGACAATCGCTCCGGATTGGTGACGAAAAGGTCGTCGCCGACCAACTGCACGCGGTCACCGATCGCCTCGGTCAGCGCCTGCCAGCCGTCCCAATCATCCTCGGCCATGCCGTCCTCAATCGAACGGATCGGATAGCGCTCGACGAGATTGGCCCAGAAGTCGACCATGCCATCCACATCCAGTGACAGGCCTTCTCCGGTCATGTGGTATTTGCCGTCGCGGAAGAACTCCGTGGCCGCTGCATCGATCGCGAGCACCATGTCCTCACCCGCTTCGTATCCGGCCCGATCGATCGCCCGCATGATGAAGTCGAGCGCGTCGTCGGTGGAACGCAGCGACGGCGCGAAACCTCCCTCATCGCCCACATTGGTGCTGTGCCCAGCCTGCTTGAGCAGTTGCTTGAGCACCTGGAACACCTCCGAACCCATGCGCACCGCCTCAGTCAGGGTCTCCGCCCCTACCGGCATGATCATGAATTCCTGGATGTCGATCGGGTTGTCGGCATGGACACCACCGTTGACGATATTCATCATCGGCACCGGCATGAGCCGGGCCATGGCCCCACCCAAATAGCGGTACAGGGGCATGCCGTAATCTGCTGCCGCCGCCTTGGCAACCGCAAGGCTCACCCCAAGCAACGCATTCGCCCCCAGGCGACTCTTGTGGGCGGTTCCGTCCAACTCGATCATCATCTCGTCGATACTGGCCTGCCGGTTTACCTCCAGGCCCGACAGCGCATCGAAGATATCGCCGTTCACGGCCTCAACCGCGCCCAGCACCCCCTTGCCGCCGTAGCGGCTCTTGTCACCGTCGCGCAACTCCAGGGCCTCATGCGCCCCCGTCGACGCGCCCGAGGGCACGGCGGCGCGCCCCAACGCACCGGTTTCCAACGTGACATCGACTTCCACCGTCGGGTTGCCGCGACTGTCTAGAATTTCGCGGGCGTGGATTTCCGTGATCGCGCTCATTATTCACGCACTCCCAAAACCGTGACCACGGTTCTTAGCGGTCAGGTCCGGTGGGCGCAACAGAGGCGTCGGCGATGGACGGCTCGCTCAGCACGGGATGCGACGTCGCGCGCTTCGCTATCCGCCGTTGGTACTGGCGTCGGCGGTCTGTCTCATCAGGATGGGAGAGGGCGCCACCACCGACGGGTCGTACGGGTGGGTCTCTTTGGCGTACAGGCGACCGACCAGGCGGACGTAGTTTTGGGTTTCGCGGAAGGGCGGCACGCCACGGTAGCGGTTGACGGCATTCTCACCGGCATTGTAGCCGGCCAACGCCAATTTGACGTCGCCTTCGAAGTAGGCCAGCAGCCAGCGCAGGTACTTCGAGCCGCCGTGGATGTTGTCCCGGGCGTTGAACACATCAGCCACTCCGAACCGGCGGGCGGTCGCGGGGATCAGCTGCATCAGCCCTGCGGCACGTTTCGGCGACACGGCTCGGACCCGGAACGCCGATTCCACCTGGATGACTGCCAGCACCAGCTTCGGGTCGAGCCGGTACCGGGGCGCGATCTCGTTGACGAGTGTGACGATCTCCGCCGGCGGCTTGATGAATCCGCGGCCGCCACCGCCGCCCCATCCGCCAGAACAGCTCGGATTGAAGCGCCCCCAGCGCTGCGGAACCAGGCTCACCACCCGACGGGCTTGCGGGCTACCCAAGCGCGCGGCGGACCGCATCCAAGCGATGCCGGTCTGGCGGTTGCGACGCACGCCCATGCCGAACAGAAAACGCCGGCCCATGCGGTAGGCAGCGGCAGCATTGCCGTCTTCGGCCGCTAGACAATCACGCCGATACGGCGTCAAGGCCGGTTCGGTTGCGGCCACACGGCCCGGCACGGTTTCTCCAGTCGGCTCTGGGGCCGGCGGAATCGTCGCTGGCTTAGGGCGTGCCATCGGCGGCACCCAAGCGACATCCAGCAAACCCGATGCATCACCGGTGTCTGCTCCATCTCCTGTAACCGTGTCAGAGGTCGCCGCCGTCCCTGCAGACTCAAGCGGAACCATGAGCTCTTGGGCCAACACCGCGATCGCCGTCGTCATGGCTTGCGTCGGCGCCCCGGCTACCGACTCGGTGGGCACGGTCGCGTCCTCGCGTGGGTCGACCGCAGCCGTGGTCGACTGAGGTTTCGGACGGACCTGCGCCGGCAACAACGGGGCGATCGACGATGCCGGCGTGCCGACAACATTGACGAACGACTGAGCACCGACTGACGGTTTCTCAAAACCAGACACTGGAATGCCAGCTCGCGCCGACCCGCCGACAACGGTCAACGCACCGCACACGCCGACCAGAACGGCCAAGCACCGGAACATGCCCATGACCCACCCGCGCATCGCCCACCGCCGCCGGACATGGCCACGATCCAGGCATTCCGATGATTATGCCAGGTCAACCGGCCCCAGTACAGTGATCTTGCGGCTTTCTTCGCCGCCGGGTCCGAGCCGTCTGGTGGACCTGGGTCTTAGGCCTGCATCTCGGCCGCAACCGGGTGCGCTTTGGCCACCCGATCGAATTCGACCAGGGTTTCCAGCAACGTCGGCATGGCCTTCAGAGGCACCATGTTCGGCCCATCGCTGATGGCTCGGTCTGGATCCTGATGGGTTTCCAGAAACACCGCCGCCACCCCCACGGCCACGGCGGCCCGCGCTAGAACCGGCACGAACTCACGCTGACCACCCGATACCGTGCCCTGCCCGCCCGGCTGCTGAACCGAATGGGTCGCATCGAACACCACCGGGAAACCCAGGCGGGTGAGAATCGGTAACGACCGCATGTCGGAGACCAGTGCGTTGTATCCGAAACTAACACCACGTTCGCACAGCAATATCTTGCGATTGCCGGTCGCCGAAATCTTCTCAGCGACGTTCTTCATATCCCACGGGGCCAGGAACTGTCCTTTTTTGACGTTGATCGGTCGGCCGGTGCGAGCAGCAGCAACCAGGAGGTCGGTCTGCCGGCACAGAAAGGCGGGAATCTGCAGTATGTCGACCGCCTCGCCGACCTTGGCGCATTGCTCGGGTAGGTGCACATCGGTCAACACCGGGCAACCGTACTTGGCCCGCACGTCGCTCAGAATCAGAAGTCCTTTCTGCATGCCAATGCCGCGCGCACTATCCCCAGAGGTGCGGTTGGCCTTGTCGAAAGAACTCTTGTAGATCAGGCCAACCCCGACCTTGGTGGTCAGCTCGACCAGAGCATGGGCCGTTTCCAAGGCGTGATCCCGGCTCTCGATGGCACAAGGTCCGGCGATCAGCGCCATGGGCCGGTCATTCCCGATGGTGAGCTTCCCCACCGTCACCGATTGCATGTCCGACATTGGGACCTCTCAAACCCATAACCCCAAACCAAACTGGTCCTCAAAGCAGGCTGGCTTGTTTGCGCGCCGCACGAATGAAATCACGGAACAACGGATGCGGGTCGAAGGGCCGGGAACGCAGTTCGGGATGGAACTGCACGCCGAGGAACCACGGATGATCTGTGATTTCGATGATCTCGGGCAGTTCCCCATCCGGCGAATGGCCAGACACGATCAACCCGCAAGCCGCCAGTTTACGCTCCAACAGTCCGATGTTGACTTCGTATCGGTGCCGATGCCGCTCCCAAATCGACCCGCATCCATAGATCTGATGCGCCCGTGTCGCCGGCTTGAGAATCGCCTGGTAGGCGCCGAGGCGCATGGTGCCGCCCAGGTTGCCGCCGGGTGCGCGGTACTCGGTCTTGCCATCCTTGACCCATTCGGTCATGAGGCCAACGATCGGGTCGGGCGTCGGCCCGAATTCGCTTGATCCGGCCTCCGCCATGCCAGCCAAATGCCGCGCCGCTTCGATCACCGCCATCTGCATGCCGAAGCAAATGCCGAAATACGGCACTTTGCGTTCCCGGGCGAACTGTGCTGCCCGGATCATGCCCGGCGTGCCCCGAGCGCCGAAGCCACCCGGCACCAAGATGCCGTGCACGTCGTTCAGCCAATGCACGACATCGTCGTCGTCGAGTTGCTCAGAATCCTGCCAACGCACCTTGACCCGCACGTTGTTGGCGATACCACCGTGCACAAGCGCTTCATACAAGGATTTATAGCTGTCTTGCAGGCCGGTGTACTTACCGACAATGGCGATGGTGACTTCCCCATCGGGGGACCGGTAGCGACGGACGATGTCCTTCCAGCGCGCCAGGTCCGGGGGTGGTGCCGCCAGGCCGAAATAGGACAGTACCTCAGCGTCGAATCCGAGCTCGTGATAGGAGATCGGCACCTGGTAGATCGTGTCCACATCCAGGGCGGCGATCACCCGCTCCTCCCGGATGTTGCAGAACAATGCGATCTTGCGGCGCTCCACGTCGGGGATCGCCCGGTCGGCCCGGCACACGATGACATGCGGCTGGATGCCGACGCTGAGTAGTTCCTTGACCGAGTGCTGGGTCGGCTTGGTCTTGAGTTCGCCCACCGCGGACAGATAGGGCACAAGGGTCAGATGGATGAACAGACAGTGCTCGGGACCCAATTCGTTGCCGAACTGGCGAATCGCCTCCAGGAACGGCAGTCCCTCGATGTCACCCACAGTGCCACCGATCTCGCACAACACGAAATCATCATCCGCCACGCCGGAGCGGATGAACGCCTTGATCTCGTCCGTGACGTGCGGGATGACCTGGACGGTCGCTCCCAAATAACCGCCTGCCCGTTCCCGGCTAATCACCGTCTGATAAATCTGTCCCGTGGTGATATTGTCAATGCGCCGCGCCGATACGCCGGTGAAGCGCTCGTAGTGACCCAGATCCAAATCGGTCTCGGCCCCATCATCGGTGACGAACACCTCACCATGCTGATACGGGCTCATGGTGCCCGGATCCACGTTGAGATAGGGGTCAAGCTTGCGCAGGCGGACCTTGAAACCGCGTGCCTGCAGCAAAGCGCCCAAGGCGGCCGATGCCAACCCTTTGCCCAAAGAGGACACCACGCCGCCGGTGATGAAAATATAGCGCGTCATGTCGCTGCCTGGTCGGACCCCCGCCGTGCTATGCCGACCAAGGTTCAGTCGGCGAGCGGAACGGTCGGACCGGACGGTTCCGCCGGCGCCTCGACCTCCCCTCCCACGGGGGCTTCAGCGTCCGGAACCAGCGCCCCACCGTCAAGCGGCACCCCCTCCTGGAGCGGCGCTCCCTGAAGCGGCATCGTATCGATAATCGAGGTCGATGGTCCCGAGTTGCCGGACAGAATCGCGAGCAGAATACTCGTGACCATGAACGACCCGGCCAAGATCGCCGTGGTGCGGGTCAATAGATTCGCCGTTCCGCGTGCGGTCATCATACCGCCACCGCCGCCAATGCCAAGAGCGCCGCCTTCGGATTTCTGCAGAAGGATCACCCCCACCAGGGCAATGGCGATCAAAAGATGGATGACCAGGAGTACCGTCTCCATGGCAAGCGCCCAACCGTCCTTGTTAGCTGTCACGATACACGCAGGCCGCCATCCGACCATGCGCCCGTCACGGTATGTGGGTTCTAGCCCGCCCCGAGGGCAAGTGGCTAGGAAATTGCCGTGACAATGCACCAGAAATCGCCCGACTTCAGGCTAGCGCCACCGACCAGGGCGCCATCCACATCCGACAAAGCCAAAATTTCCGCCGCATTGCCGGCGTTCACCGACCCGCCGTAAAGGATGCGCATCGCTTGGGCATCCCCCCCCAATACCGCCAGGTGGGCCCGAATCCGGGCATGCATCTCGGCGATCTCACCGGGCGTTGCAGACCGGCCCGTGCCGATCGCCCAGATCGGTTCGTAGGCCACGACCGGACGGATCGACGTTGGCTTCCGATCGAGCAATCCGTCAAGCGAGGCCGTGAGCTGGGCGCACACCACAGCGACAGCCTCTCCCCGATCGCGCTCGTCGGCGGACTCGCCGATACAGACAATTGGTGCCATCCCAGCGGCCACGGCGGCGCGCCCCTTGGCCGCCACGTCGGCGTTGGTTTCGCCATGGTCGCGACGCCGTTCGGAATGGCCGACGATCACATACTGGCAACCGGCCTCCGCCAACATGGCGGCGGCAACACTGCCGGTAAAGGCACCGGTCTCGGCGGCATGGCAATCCTGACCACCAACCAAGAGCGGCGAGCCGGCCACGGCTTCAGCCACAGGCCAAATCAGCGTCGCCGGCGGGCACACCACCACCTCTGCCGGCAAGGCCTCGGCAGAGGTGCACCGCTCAGCCAGATCCCGCGCCAAGGCGACACCACCCGCCTTCCGCCCATTCATCTTCCAGTTGCCGGCCACCAGCCGCCGCCGCTCAACCATGCCGTCCCGCCTCTCCGGTTTCGTCAGTTCAATCTCGCTGTGTCGGACAATCGAGCCGTCGGTCGGCCGAGTCCTGACGAGGGTCGCCTCCCCAAGGTCGATGGGAGTTTCTGCATCGTCTTTCGACGTCTGTCCTCACAGCAAACCGAGCGACTTGAAGCTGGCGTGCCCGGCTTTGCCGATGATGATATGATCATGGATAGCAACGCCGATGGCGCCGAGGGCGATCTTCAGATCCCGCGTCAAGGCAATGTCGTCGCGGCTCGGCGTCGGGTCGCCACTGGGGTGGTTGTGCACCAGGATGACCGCCGTCGCGCCGACATCCAGGGCCCGGCGCACCACCTCGCGCGGATAAACCGGCGCATGATCCACCGTTCCGGTTTGCTGCACTTCATCACTGATCAGCTTGTTTTTTCTGTCCAGAAACAGTAAACGGAATTGTTCGACTGTGCCAAGCGCCATCGCCCCGTGGCAATAGTCCATGAGGGCTTGCCAGTTGCTCAATACCGGCTGGTTAGCCACCTGTTGGCGCGCCATGCGCTGCGCCGCAGCAGCCACAACGGAAATGGCGACGATGGTGGCGTCGCTGAATTTCGTCTCCCGGCGCAGGCGTTCCGGCGACGCCGTCACCACGGCCCAGAACGATCCAAACGTGTTGATAAGCTGCTTGGCCAACGGGCGCACGTCACGCCTCGGCACCGCGTGGTAAAGCAGCACCTCCAGCAATTCATAGTCGAGCAGACTGTCTGCACCGGACTCCAGGAACCGTCGGCGCATGCGATCCCGATGCCCGAGGTAATGCGGCTTCTCGCCCTGATCCGCATCGACCGGCGTGTGCGATGCGCGGTCAGCATCGACCCTGGGCGGCTCGGACAACAAAGGCAAGGCAGCATCCGCCGCCATGCCGCCGGATTCGCCGTCGTCGCCAGCTTTGCGCCGGACCGCCTTCGGTTTGCCCGCCATCTTGCCTCAGAACCGCTGCCCCCGGCAGGCTTGACGCAGCAACGAGCAACGGTCAAGCTGCTTCGCTGCGTAGAATATACGGCGGTTTCGTGAACCCGGCCGGCGACAGGGTGAAAATCTCGCAGCCGTCTGCCGTGACGCCGACCGAGTGCTCAAACTGGGCCGATAGCGACTTATCCTTGGTGACAGCGGTCCAGCCGTCGCTAAGGATTTTCACTTGGGAGCGGCCGGCATTGATCATCGGCTCCACGGTGAAGAACATGCCTTCACGCAACACCACGCCTTCCCCTGGGTTCCCGAAATGCACGACCGACGGCGGATCGTGAAACACCCGGCCCACGCCGTGGCCACAGAAGTCACGCACCACCGAGTACCGATGACGCTCGGCATAGCACTGAATGGCGTGTCCGACATCACCCAGCGTGGCTCCGGGGCGGATCACCGCAATGCCCTCCATCATGGCATCATAGGTGACATCGATCAGTCGGCGTGCCTTGAGGCCAATCTGTTCGCCGACCATGAACATGCGGCTGGTGTCGCCATGCCATTCGTCCAAGATCACGGTGACGTCGATGTTCAGAATGTCGCCTTCACGCAGACGCTTCTCACCCGGAATGCCATGGCACACCACATGGTTCACCGAAATGCATGACGCCTTTGTGTAACCACGGTAACCGATGGTGGCGGGAATGGCGCCAGAGTCCCGCATGAAACGTTCCAGGAGACGGTCCAGTTCGCCCGTGCTCACCCCCGGAACCACATAGGGCGCGATGAAATCCAAGGTGGCCGCCGCCAGACGCCCGGCACGATGCATACCGGCGAAATCCGCCGGCGCATGGATATGGATATTCTGATCTTTCTGCTTTTCTTGGCGCATCATGGGGAGTGGAAGAGCAGACACGGTAAGGTTAGGGGTGTTGGGCGACCGCCTGCCCGCCGCACGGCAGGCGGACCGGAAGGGGATCCGCGAGCGTCACCCCGCTGCGATCGACATGACAGCGATGGCACAGTGTTTCGACACCGGCTGCACAAGCCTCCATCAGCGCCAACGCATAAACCGGATCAATATCGTCGGCAACCCGGAAGTGGTCACAGTCAGCCCGCTGTACCAGGAAAAACATGACCGCGCGACGGCCGGCCGCAACCTCCGCCGTCAAGGCATGCAAATGCTTTGTGCCACGCGCCGTGACAGCATCGGGAAATTCCGCGGCACGGCCGTTATGGCGCTCCGGCCGGCGCAGATGCACGTTTTTGACCTCGACATAGGCCGGAGGGCGATTATCGGCTTCGAGCAGCAAATCGACCCGTGAATGCCCTCCATAGGGCACTTCGCGGCGAAGCCGCGGATAACCGGCAAGCGCCGCGATGCGGCCCGCTTCAATCGCTTCGGCCACGATGTGGTTGGGTCGGCCGGTGTTGATCGCGACCATCGTGCCGTCGGCCTCCACCAATTCCAGCGTGTGGGCCAATCGACGCTTCGGGTTGTCGGACACGGAAAGCCAAACACGGCTCCCGGGCGCTTTCAACCCGGTCATCGCCCCGGAATTCGGACAATGCGCCGTGACCAGCCGGCCATCATCGAGGCGAATGTCGGCGAGAAAACGTTTGTAGCGCTGCACCAGGGCACCAGGTAACAACTCGGAAGCAAACTGCATGTTGACTGCGTTTAGAGGCGAGGACGAATGGGTCCATCAACAATGACTCTGAACGGCCCTGACCACAATGCTCCAACCGACAGTGGACGCTGCGGTCTTGCCTTTCGGTGGATGGGCACCGATGTGACCGCCACGGGGGCTTCGATGCCCGTGCTCCTCCGTCCGCAGCAGCAAAAGGTCGCCGCGTTGCCCACCTGTTCTTCCCCCGACGTGACCGCCGCCGTTCTGATCATCGGCAATGAAATTCTGTCCGGCCGAACCAATGACGCCAATCTGAACACGTTAGCGCTGTGGCTCGGCGGTCTCGGTGTGCGGCTACGCGAGGCCCGCGTTGTCGCCGACGATCGCGACGACATCATCGCCGCCGTCAATGCGCTCCGGGCGCGCCATACCTATGTATTCACGACCGGCGGCATCGGACCGACCCACGACGACATCACGGCCGACTGCATGGCCACCGCCTTTGATGTCCCGCTGATCCGCAATGCGGAGGCGGCGGCGCGGCTGGAGCTGCATTACGACCCCGGGCAGCTCAACGAAGCCCGACTCAAAATGGCCGACACGCCCCAGGGTGCCACGTTGATCGACAATCCGATGAGCGCCGCACCAGGGTTCCAGATCGGCAATGTGTTCGTCCTGGCCGGCGTACCATCGATCATGAAAGCGATGATCGATGGCTTAGCCCCGCGCATTGTCGGTGGCGCGCGCCTCCTGACACGCACGATTAGCTGTGCACTGGGCGAAGGAACTCTGGCCACCGATCTCGGTGGCATTCAGGCGCGCTATTCCAACCTGGAAATCGGCAGCTATCCATATTTCCGCATGGGCGTGGTCGGCGTCAGCCTCGTTTTACGCGGGACCGATGCTGAAGAGCTGGCTGCAGCGACGACGGCCGTATGCGCCCTGGTGAAAGGCCATGGGGCTGTGCCGACCGTGACCGAGGGACAAGATGGCTGAGCCGAGCAAGCCGCACCATCGCGCGCTGCAGGCGTATGAACGCGCCTGGTTGCTGTTCCTTCTCCGTCATCTGTGCGTCGGTATCGCCACCGCCTTCGTCGTCGGTGGTGGCTTGCTGTATTACGATATTGGGCAACTTGCCACTCTGGCCGGCTCCAGCGACCGCGGCTTGGTCGCCGTTGTCCTGCTATTCTGCGGCCTCATCATCACCTTCGGCAGCGTCGCCATGGGCGCGGCCATCATGAGCCTCGGTCGCGACGACAAGTGACATCGCCGTCAGGGGTTGC
The DNA here is from genome assembly GCA_028281465.1 of Azospirillaceae bacterium. Lineage (GTDB taxonomy): Bacteria > Pseudomonadota > Alphaproteobacteria > Azospirillales > Azospirillaceae > JANQJV01. The sequence continues at coordinate 17,267 of JANQJV010000057.1, forward strand.
CCCTGGAAACCAAAACCCATTGCCCCATTGCCTCACCGTTCAATTCTGCGACGGCATGCCGCAGCCTGCCGACTGCTTGGCATTCCGGTTGCGTTGTATATTAGATTGATCTGATGTTCATGCCCACTCCTGCGGGACCCCATCCTACCGGACATGGGCGAATCGTGGATCGGCCGTCACCGGAGTACGTGTTCCATGCAGGATACCCTCACGGCTGAGGTGCTGGCACGGGCCCAATTCGCCTTCGCTGTCACATGTCAGACCCTCTTTCCTTCCCTCGCCATCGGGCTGGCCAGGTATCTGGCCGTGCTGGAGGGACTTTGGCTGGCCACACGACGGCGGGTCGACCTTCAGCTTTTCCGGTATTGGGCCAAGATCGACGCCGCCTCAATCGGCACGGGCGTGGTCTCGGGTCTGGATTTGGTTGTCGGCGGTCGGCCCCTGATGCTCGGCCTCCAGAGCAAATCCCGGGCCGACCGGTGCGCGCCGCGACGACGATCTTCAGAGAGTTTGATGGCAAGAGCGTTTCCCGCAATCCAGGGTGACCGGTAGGCCCTTTCACCATGGCTGCACCAAAAGAGGACTTAAAACATGGTCGAAACCACCCCACCGGCCGGGTCCGCGACTGACCGGAACCACCTGGAGACCGGCACCGCCGCCTGGGGATGGTTGGCCCATGTCCCGATCCCGTTGTTCGCCGTGGTCATGGGCCTGGGCGGTCTGGGACTCGCCTGGCGCAAGGCGCATGAAGTGTTGGCGGTGCCCAGCACAATCGCCGATGCCGTGTTGCTCCTGGCTGCCGTGTGCTTTGCCGCCGTGTCGGTCCTGTATACGGTCAAAGCCATCCGGTACTGGCCAGAGGTGCTCGCCGATTTCGAACATCCCGTGCGCATCGCGTTTTTCCCAACGATCCCGATCTCGTTGTTGATCTTCGCCATCGCCTTGTTACCCGTCCACACGGGAGCCAGCCTGACGATGTGGACCACCGGCGCGGTCGTTCTGCTCGCCCTGGCATTGGTCGCGGTCAACCGCTGGATCACCCACACCTACGAGATCAAACAGGCCAATCCCGCCTGGTTCATTCCGGTCGTCGGCACCATCCTGGTGCCGGTCGCCGGCGTTCGGCTCGGCCTCCCGGAGGTATCGTGGCTGTTCTTCGGCATTGGCTGCGTGTTCTGGCTGGTGCTATTCGCACTGGTGTTAAATAGAATAATCTTCCATGGCCAATTGCCAGCACGCTTTCTGCCAACGCTGTTCATTCTTCTTGCTCCGCCGGCAGTCGGCTATGTCGCCTATCTGCAGCTCAACGGCGGCATTCAGGACGGCTTTGCGCGCGGCCTGTTTGCCTGTGCCCTGTTCACCGCCCTTTTGCTGGCCTCCATGGGTCGGCTGTTTCTGAACGTTCCGTTCTTCCTCAGTTGGTGGGCCTACACTTTTCCAGCAGCGGCATTCGCAATCGCGACCCTCCTCTATCACGACCACATTGGCACAACCGCCACGGCGGTGCTTGCAACAGGAACCCTGCTGATCGCCACAGCCATCATCGCAGTGGTCGCAGCCCGCACCGGCGCCGCCCTGAGGCGCGGCCAGGTGTTCATTCCCGAATAGGAACACCAATCCTCTCGCCAGTCACCACGCTCGAAAGGACCCTCCCGCCATGAGCATCGACCGTATCGTTTTTGCCTTTGCAGGCACCGTGATCCTCACCATGCTCGCTCTGGTGCTGTTCGCCGGCCTGACCTGGCCGCTTTATGTCATCGCCTTCGTCGGCACCAACATGCTGCAATCCGCTTTCACCGGCTTCTGCCCGCTCGCCTTGATCCTCAAGCGCCTAGGCGCCCGCCCCGGCATGGCGTTTACCTGAGCGACGACAGGCAGGCGGCGCACGCCCGAGTTCGGACACAACAGGCGGTGGCAATGGGCCATGCCGCACCTTTGCCGCCGCGTCCGAAGTGAACCGCCCCATTGCTGCGACATCCCATTGCTGCGACATCAGGAAAGACGCCCAAGCAACGAACAAGCCACAAACTGAATGGCTTTATCTGTACGCCTTGGTTCGCCCGGCAGCAGGCGTCGCCACCGCGCTCGCCCCGGACCACCGCTTCACCATCACCACCCGACCCACAGCCATCCAGCGCCAGGGCTTCGACCCGCTCGGCGTCAGCCCCAACGGGACCCAATAAAAGCGGCCAAGCCGACACGGACATGGTCTATATCAATAGGTTATACCAACGGCCCGACACAACGACCGGTCCTCGGGCCGCCCTGTTTCGGCGCGCCGGCCTCCTTGCCGGCTGGACCGCCGGCGTCCAGCCGGCCCGGACCACGCCCAGCAGCCGGCCGCC
>JANQJV010000058.1 GCA_028281465.1 Azospirillaceae bacterium
GGCGGCCGGCTGCTGGGCGTGGTCCGGGCCGGCTGGACGCCGGCGGTCCAGCCGGCAAGGAGGCCGGCGCGCCGAAACAGGGCGGCCCGAGGACCGGTCCTTGTTTCGGGCCGTTGGTATGACAGCACGCGTCGTAGACCTGACGCGAGCCGCTCTACGATCGGCAAGACGATAACGAATCTCAGCGATATCTCCACGATGATGACATCGGCACTGGCACAGCAAGGGGCCGCGACCCTGGAGCTCTTCCCGCAACGTGGAACAGGCGGCCGTGGGCACACGGATGGTGTCTTCCACCATCGCCGCCGTCGATGAAACAGCTCGGCAGTCCGACCAGTCCGACCAGGCCGCCCAGATCGTGCTGACCGATGCCACCCAGCTCGCTGAGCAGGTGCAAGGCCTCAAAGGCGCCACCGAGGCTTTCCTAACGGAAATCCGTCGCGATGCTTGAACCGGTGGTGTGTTCTCTCCACCATCTGGTGTTGATCCTCCCGGTTGACTGTCAAACACCCGCCCATGACCGCAAACAAGCCGTCCGGCTCCGCAGGCCAGAAGCCGGCGTCCAGGAGGTCTTCGAAGCACCAAGGGCAGTCGGCGGGGATGAGGGTTCGGGCGAACCCGGTTTTCCTCTTGGCATCCAGGACGGCATTGCCACAGGTATCGCCGACCTGGGGTTTCAAGCTTGGGTTGCGGCACATGTGTTGGGCAAGCCCGCGGCGCTGGACCTCGACCGTGTTGCGCCAGGACGGGCCGCGCAACGCCGGTTGAGATTGCCATTTGAGCAGATGCAGCAGCACCGCCCGGCGGTTCACACGCAACAGCGCCGCCTGCTCATGGGCCCCAACCGAAGAAATCCGTCTCGGAGCGGCTCGTCACAAGGTCCCTGGTGCCATGTCGAGTGTGCTCCAAATCGCTGTACTCGCCTTGGAAAACCTTGTTCGGTTGATGCGGCAGGGGCACCGAGCGAGGCGATTATCGCCTCCGGTAGGATGCGCGTGGCGCATCCCGCCGTCGAGGCACCCGTCAATCCGGTACCGACCACGCCATGTCGGGATCGAGGGGGAAGATGGGGCGGGGGACGTGTTTGTAGGGCACGCGGGTCAAGACCGGTGTGGTCAGGCCCGGCACGTCGACTTCGATGATGTCTTCGTCGGGGAAGAATTCGTCGAAGGCGGCGCGGAAGTGGCCGCGCGATTTCACCACCAAGCCGCGCAGCTTGGGGATGTCTACGCCCAGGCACTCGATCATGCGCGGTTCGGCCAGTTGGTGGCGCTGGCTGATCACGGCGACCAGGCAGCCGCCGCAGCGCAAAAGCGCCGTCGGCCCCATCTCGAGACTGCGCCCGGCGCGGATGCCGCGGCGGCCGACGATCTGGCCGTCGTGCAACGCCACCACCTCCGCCTCCCACTCCAGGGGTTCGGAGTAGGTGGTGGTCTCGGCGCGGTTGAAGCGGGCTTGGAAGCGGGCACCCAGGCCCATTTCATGCGCTTCAGCGGCCAGCGGCGCGTCGAAGTAACAGCCGAGCAGGCAGCCGCGCACCCGGGCTTCCAGGAAGGCACGCAGGATGTACGGCGTGTTGCCGCGCCCGCCGCCGCCCGGGTTGTCGGCCGGGTCGGCGAACAGGAGCGGGCGGAGTGCCGGCTCGCGGTTGCGTTCCAGCATCATTTGCACCGCGTCGTCGAGTGAGGTCATGGGTTTGACGTAACGCTGGCGCTCTTCCCAGACGCGCGCGGCGATCTTGCGGGCCGCCCGGTCGGCGGCGGCCTGGTCGCCGCGCGCGGTCACCGTGACCGACATGCCGTTCTTGGCCGTGTCGCCGAGCGAGAAGCCGGAACACAGGCTGACATTCATGACCGTTTCGTCCAGCAGCGACTGGCCGTAGGCAATGTGGTCCGCATACGGCCCGGCTTTGGTGTTCTGGGTGATCGACGGCGGGATCAGGGGCAGTTTGACGAAGCCTTTCGCGGTCTTTTCGCCGTTGAGCATTTCGTGCATGGCACGGGCGGATTCCGCGCCGCGCTCGCGCTGGTCGACATGGGGGTTGGTGAGGAAGCTGCACAGCATGTCGACGGCGTCGACCATGGTCCGGCCGACATTGGCGTGCAGGTCGAGGGTGGCGATGATCGGTGCCTCCGGTCCGACGATGGCGCGGGCGTGGGCGAACAGGGTGCCGTCCGGGTCCGGGTCGACCGTGGCCATGCCGCCGCCGTGCTCGGCGAAGAACACGCCGTCCAGGGGCAAAGCGGCGCGCAGCCGCTGCTCCATCTCGGCCACCAGCCAATCGAAGAAGTCCTGGTCGATCGGGCCGGACGCGCCGCCCTCGGCGCAGAAGATCGGCACCGGTTGCCACGGGCGCAGGGTGTTCATCTCGGCCATGAAGCCGGAAAACTCGGCCGGTGCCGACGGGGCCTCGCGCGCCAGGTCGTCCAACAGCGCCTGGCCGTCCATGATGCTGGCCGGCAGTACGTCGTCGCGGCCGATCACGGGGGCATGGCCGTTGCTCTCCAGGCGAAACGCCACAAGCGCGATGCGTGCCGGGCGATTGGGGGTCGTCGCATCGCGGGCCGTCGAGGCGGGGGTGGTCATGGGATTGGCTCCTCCCTGGCAAGCGGGCTGGTTACGGCCCGTCGTTGAGATGGCACGCCGCCCGGCGGCCCGGCGCGATCGTGCGCAGCACCGGCACCTCCTGCCGGCAGCGCGGCAAGGCGTGCGGGCAGCGCGGGTGGAAATGGCAGCCCGGCGGCGGCGCCAGCGGCGAGGGGATCTCCCCGGCCACCGGCTTGAAGGCGCGCCCCTTGGCTTCCAAGCGCGGGCGTTCCGACAGCAGGGCCTGGGTGTACGGGTGGTTCGGTGCCGCGAACAGCGCCTCGGTCGGCGCTTCCTCGATGACGCGGCCGAGATACAGGATGACCACCCGGTCGGCAATGTGCTCGACCACGCCCAGGTCATGGCTGATGAACAGATAGGTGAGGGCGAAGTCGGTGCGCAGCTCCAAGAACAGGTTGATCACCTGCGCCTGCACCGACACGTCCAGCGCCGAGGTCGCCTCGTCGCACACCAGGAAGCGTGGGCGCACCGCCAGCGCCCGGGCGATGCCGATGCGCTGGCGTTGCCCGCCGGAGAACTGGTGCGGGAAGCGCCCCTTGTCGGCCGGGTCCAGGCCGACCCGGCGCAAGGTGTCGTCGACCAGCGCCGGAAGGGCGCGGCCCGGTACCGTCTTGTTGATGCGCGGGCCTTCTGCCACGATGTCGCGCACGCGCATGCGCGGGTTGAGCGCGGAGAACGGGTCCTGGAAGATCATCTGTACGGTGAGCGCATCGCGCCCGCTCAAGGCGGCGCGCGACGTTCCGTCGATGCGGATGTCGCCGGCGGTCGGGCGCATCAGCCCGGCAACGATGCGCCCCAAGGTCGATTTGCCGCAACCACTCTCGCCGACGAGACCAACCACCTCGCCGGCACCGATGGTGAAGCAGACGTCGTCGAGTGCGCGCACCCGCAGTTCGCGCACGTCGAGTCCGAGGCCGCGCGCCAGCCGGCCGGCCACGTCCAGCCGTTGCACGAAGTCCTTGGATATGCGGTCGATTTCGACCAGGGGGGCTGAAGCGGCGGGGTCGGTCATCGGCTGCTGTGCGGGTTGAGGACTTCGCGGAGCTGATCGCCGACGATGTTGATGCTCATGACCATGACCAGGAGGGCGATGCCCGGGAACACGCTGATCCAATACAGACCGCTCAACAGATACTTGAAGCCGTTGGCGATCAGGAGACCCAGGCTGGGTTCGGTGACCGGCAGGCCGATGCCGAGAAAGGACAGGGTGGCCTCCAGCGAGATGGCGTTGGCGACCTGCACCGTGCCGACCACGATCATGGGTGGCAGGCAATTGGGCAGCAGATGGCGCAGCAGGATGCGTCCGTGGCTGGCGCCCAGGCCGCGCGCCGCCGCCACATAATCCTTCTCCACCTCGACCAGGGCGGCACTGCGCGCGGTGCGGGCGAAATAAGCCCATTGCACCACGGCCAAAGCCAGGATCACCTTGTCGGTGCCGCGCCCGAGCACGACGATCAGGATCATGGTGGTGAGGATGGCCGGGAAGCCCAGCATCAGGTCGACCACGCGCATGATCAGGGCATCCACCGTACCGCGGGCATAGGCGGCGATCAGGCCCAGACCCAGGCCGGTGGCGAAGGCCAGCGCCCCGGCCGACAAGGCGACCAGGAGGCTGGTGCGGATGCCATAGAGGATGGCGCTCAGCATGTCGCGGCCCTGCGCATCGGTGCCGAGCCAATAGGGCACGCCGGCAAAGCTCTCGCTGCCCGGCGGCAGCCGGCCGTCCAGGATATCGAGCTGGGCCAGATCGTAGGGATTTTGCGGCGTGATCCAGGGGGCGGCGGCGGCCAGGCCCAGGATCAACAGCACCAGCCCCAGGCAGACCACCGCCGGCGGGCTTTCGGCGAAATCACCGGCGAGCCGGCGCCAGCCGGTGTCGGCGGTGGCCGGTGTCTCGGCCCGACCGGTCATCGGAGGCTACCCAGGCGCACGCGCGGGTCGAGCGCGGAATACAGAATATCGACCACCATGTTGATGATGATGAACAGGACGACGATGATGAGCAGATACGCCACGATCACCGGCCGGTCGAGAACGTAGATGCTGTCGACGATCAGCTTGCCCATGCCCGGCCAGGCGAACACGGTCTCGGTGACCACGGCGAAGGCGATGACGCTGCCCAGCTCCATGCCGAGCACGGTGACCACCGGGATCATGATGTTCTTGAGCAGGTGCACACCAATCACGCGGCGCTCCGATAATCCTTTGGCGCGGGCGAACTTGATGTAGTCCTGGCGGATGATCTCGCGCGTGCCGGCGCGCACCAGCCGGATCAACAGGGCGGTCTTGAAGATGGCCAGGTTGATGGCGGGCAGCAGCATGTGGCTCAAGCCGTCCAGGCTGCCCAGGCTGGTGCGGATGCCGAAGACGTCGGTCGTGTCGCCGCGCCCGCCCGAGGGCAGCCAACCGAGGGTGACGGCGAAGATCAGGATCAACATCAGGCCCTGCCAGAAATTGGGCAGGCTGAAGCCGACGATGGAGCCGGCGGCGATCGTCTGTCCGCCGAGGGTTCCGGGGTGCAGCCCCGCCCACAGGCCGAGGGGAATGCCGATCCCGACCGCGATCAGCATGGCGAAGACGGCCAGTTCCAGGGTGGCCGGCATGCGCTGCAGGATCATGCCGAGCGCAGGCTCGCCGGTGATGAATGAGTTCCCCAGGTCCCCCTGCAGGGCATTGCCGAGGAAGCGCAGGTACTGCTCGTGCAGTGGGAGGTCCAGGCCGAGTTGGCGGACCACGCGGTCGTACTCGATGCTGTCGGCGGTCGGGCTGATGAAGATGTCCACCGGGTTGCCGATGGCGAACACGCCGACGAACACGATCACCGACATGGCGAACACCACCAAGAGACTCTGCAGCAGACGGCGGATGATGAAGACGGCCATGGGCGGGTAGCTGACGTTCGAGCAAGAGTCTGCCTCAGAACCCTCTCCCGCGACACAGGAGTGGGAGAGGGTGGCCGCGGTAGCGGCCGGACGAGGGGGGTGCAGTCGCGGTGGTGCCGGAGTTGCTCAGGGTCGAAACACCCTCACCCCGACCCCTCTCCCAATGGGAGAGGGGCTTTCTGCACGGCAAGGTCAATCCACCGGCGTGATCCGCATGGCAGTGTTGCGGGCATTGGCGCGCACGGCGACGTCCAGCCCGGTGCGGGCGGCGACGGCGAAGGACGGCCAATACAGCGGGATCAGCCCATGCTCGCCGAACACGGTTTCCAGTGCCTGGGCGATCAGGGCGTTGCGGGCCGCGTCGTCGGTTGTGATCATGGCCTCCTGGATCAGCGCATCGGCGGTTTCGTTGACGTAACGGGCCCGGTTGCCGGTGCCCAAACCCAGGTCGGTGTTGCGGCTGTGCAGCATGGACATGAGCATGTCCAGATTGGTCTCGGTGCCGTATTGTGCCGTATAGATGGAGAACTCGTAGTCGGTGGCGCGCGGGAAGAAGATGGTGCGCGCCAGCGCCTCCACCTGCACGGTCAGGCCGATGCGCGTCCACATCTGCGCCAACGCCTGGGCGATCTCCACATCGGCCGGGTAGCGGCCGTTGGTGGCGTGGAAGGTCATGGTGAAGCCGTCGCCATACCCGGCTTCGGCGAGCAGGGACCGGGCGGCCTGCGGATCATAGGGATCGACCGCCAGGTTTTCGCTGGCACCGGCGAAGGAGGACGGCAGCATTTGGCTCGCCGGCACGCCCATGCCCAGCAGCAGCCGGTCGACGATCGCCGCGCGGTTGATGGCCAGGGACAGTGCCTTGCGCACGCGGGCATCGGCCAGCGGGTTGCTGTCGTCGCCGGCGTCGACATGCGGGGTTGGCACCCGGCTGGAGTCCATGTGCACATAGTGGATGCGCGCGATCGGCTTCGTGAACACCGAGAAATCGTCGTCGTCGCGCAGGCGCGGCAGGTCGGCCACCGGCACATAGTCGATCACGTCGACATCGCCCGACAGCAGGGCTGCGGTGCGCGCACCATCATTGGCCAGAGTCACCTCTTCGACCTGCTCCCAGCGCGGCGCGGCGCCCCAGTAGTCGTCGAAGCGCTCCAGGATCAGTTTCTCGCCGCGCCGCCATTCGTCCAATTTGTAGGGGCCGGTGCCGATGGCGGCGATGCCGTCGTTGAAGTCCTTCGTGGTTGCCAGCTCGGTCTCGGCTGCGATGACGACGACGTTGCTCAGGAAGCGCGGCAACTGCGGCGTCGGTTGTTCGGTGTGGAAGCGAAGTGTGTGGTCATCCACCACTTCGACCTCGGTGATGGGGCGGACATAGCGCGTGAACGAGTTGGGCGAGTCCGGCACGGTGGGGATGCGGTTGAAGGTGGCGACCACGTCCTCGGCGTCGAAGGCACTGCCGTCGTGGAACGTCACGCCTTGGCGCAGGCGGAACTCCCAGGTGGTGTCGTCCAGCGCCTGCCAGCTCTCGGTCAGTCCGGGCACCAGGTTGAGATCGTCGTCCAGCGCCACCAGGCGGTCGTAAAGGTAGGAATGGCTTTGGCCGGAAGGAAACGAGGCGAAGAAGTGCGGGTCGAGCGTGCTGACCTCGAGCTTGGTGCCGATGGTCAGTTCCTGGGCCTGGGCGCCGGCCGCCGCCAGCACGAGGGCCGCGGTGCCCGCCAGTTTCATCATCCTTGATGCCATCGTGACTGTCCTCCCTTGGGGCCTGGCCGGTTCGGCCTGGTGCCGTTCGCAATGCCGTGATCGGAAAGCCGACAGCATTACGCATTCAAACCGGCGGCACAAGGGATTGTGTTGACAGTCAACCGACGACGCATGGACGGATCGGGATACAGCCCCACGCTGGACTCGAAGTCCGGTGGTCCAGCGTGGTGTCGAACATCTGGCCGAGTGTTTCGGCATACGGAAGCCGTTTGGCTAAGGCACAGAAGCTTTCAAGATGCTCGGCAATAAGATGTACAACGACGTTGTTGGACAGCCCTTCGATTTTCTCTTGGCTCTGTTTCGATTTTTTGGGTTTTCAATCACCATGGCGCGGTCTACAATATGGAACGATTGTTTATAGGCGGAACAGGCAATGCACATTTACTCTCTCGACACCTGGCGCCATGAGCACATTTTCATCGCTGATGCGCCTACACGTGGAGAACGTCGCACTCTTTGGGTCATTGCCTTGACCGTCACGATGATGGGTGCGGAAATCAGCGCCGGTTTGCTCTTCAACTCAATGGCTCTTCTGGCGGACGGTTGGCATATGGCCAGCCACGCTGCAGCTTTGTGCATAACCGTATCCGCATACTGGTACGCCCGCCGCCATCGGCATGATACGTCCTATTCGTTCGGAACGGGAAAGGTTGGTGTGCTGGGCGGCTATACCAGCGCCATTGTCCTCGGTGTCGTGGCGCTCTTGATGGTGTGGGAGTCTGTTCAGCGCTTTTTCGACCCCGTTTCCATCGACTTCGACGAGGCCACGGCCGTTGCCACCCTTGGCCTCTTGGTGAATCTGCTGAGTGCATGGCTCTTACGTCATAGTGGCGGACACTCCCATCACCATGATGGTTGCGATCATTCCGACCCGCAAGACCATAATCTTCGCGCGGCATTTTTGCATGTCATGGCAGATGCCTTGACCTCGGTGTTGGCCATCATTGCTTTGCTGACCGGCAAGACTCTGGGCTGGGTCTGGATGGATCCGGCGATGGGGATTGTGGGTGCACTCGTGATCGGGCACTGGACGTACGGCCTGCTCCGCGATACCAGCCGGATTCTCCTCGACAGTGGTGTTGACGACGACACCCTGACGCAAATTCGCGACGCGATTGAGACGGACTCGGACAACCGCGTCACCGACCTTCATGTTTGGCGCATTGGAGAGACTCATGTGGCGGCGATCATTTCGGTGGTGACTCACTTCCCTCGAAGCGCGGAGCACTACAAATCCCTTTTGGCTGGGCAAAAAGAACTCGCCCACGTGACCGTCGAAGTTTTTCACTGTAGCGGTGAACCCTGTATCGTCCCACCCGTTTGACAACGCGAAAAAACAGGAGGCTGGAGCGGTTTGTCTGAATCCGATGAATTCGATACCGCTCGCGGACATCGCCTGAAGGTTAAAAAACGAAACGGTTCCAACAACTTTAAAATCACGACTCTGGAGATCTCTGCGCCGTCAAACGGCTGCGTGACCAAAGCTCCGGAAAGGAGCCTCCATCGGGCGATAGGCCTTTGGCAATATGGAAACGACAACCTGCGACGATGATTTGCTGAAGAGCCAAGTATCTAGAGCATTTTCCACGATCCAATGTGAGCGGAAAATGCTCTAGTCCCACACCGGTCTTTCGACCGACCCACCATGAACGAAACGGTGGCTTTTCGACGGCGTGCCCTACTTTATAGCACGGTTGTCGGTATGAAGATCGGTCGTTCATTGGTGCCGCGAAGCCCGTGCTCTAGACCCCGCAAAACCCCGGCGAGC
>JANQJV010000063.1 GCA_028281465.1 Azospirillaceae bacterium
GCCGCCCTGTTTCGGAGCGCCGGCATCCGGGCCGGCTGGACCGCCGGCTTCCAGCCGGCCCGGACCACGCCCAGCAGCCGGCCGCCAAGATGGCGGCGGTCCAGCCGGCAGGGATGCCGGCGCTCCTCGTGCAGCGCCGAAACCGACCGTGTCGTCAATGCGGGCCATCGGTATCATGCTTGCGTTCCCCCACCAAGGAGCACCAAGGCAACGCCGTTTGCCATCACCGGCCCGCCGATTCCATACCTTCCTCCGGCTTTCGTCGATTGCAACCGCGCGCCGTTGACACCACTGTGATGGCAGCCCTTCGCAACCGGAGCCGCCCATTGATGCGACTGTTCGCCCCCATCTTGCTCACCCTGCTTCTGGCCACTGTTGCCGGTGATGCCCATGCCGACGGCACCGTTCAGGCGCCCACCATTCAGGCCCCCCAGGCGGACTACGTTGATCTGCTCAACACCTACTATGCCTTCGGCTGCGCCACCGGTTCCATGATCGGTGTCGGCACCGGATTCGCCGTTTTCTCCGGCGGTAGCGCGCTAGCCGTCAGTACGTTGGTCGCAGGCTGCGCAATCGGCCTGCTTGCCGGACCAATTGGCATGTTCGTGCACGATGCCACCACGGGTGACAATGTGGTGGAACGCTACGTACGGGAGAACTGGTACCGGTCCGCCGCGCGCTGAGAGGCGGACGGCGGCGCGCAGGATCCCGTTTATCGGACTTGGCCAGGTGTTCTCGGCGTCTCGACCGATCAAGAGATGTCCATCACCGTAACTCGTACGGTGCGCGAGGTGCTGTTGCGCAGAATGGTCAGCACGGCCTCACGTCCGATGCCAACCTGCTCCAGGGCGGCGGTCAGCTCGGCGACATTGGCGACCCGAACGCCACCGACTTCGGTGATGATGTCACCCATCTGACGTCGGCCCTGGTCCAACCCGCGCAAACCGGCAGCGGCCGCAGTGGACCCCGGCCGAACGTCGATGATCAGCACGCCCTCAATGCCGAGACGGGCTGTCATCTCTGCGGACGCGACGGTCACCCCCAATCCGGGCGTGGGCACCTTTCCGTCACGGATCAATTGCGGCACGGCGCGGTTGACAATGTCGACCGGAACGGCAAAGCCGATTCCGGCAAAGCTCTGGGTCCGCGACAGGATCGCCGTATTCACGCCGATCAACCGACCAGCGGAATCAAGCAACGGCCCACCCGAATTTCCGGGATTGATGGCCGCATCGGTCTGAATCACACCGAGAATTTCGCGTCCCGAGTCCGTCGGTAAACTGCGCCCAAGGGCGCTGACAACACCAGTGGTCAGAGTGCGGCTCAGACCGAACGGGTTGCCGATGGCGAACACCGCCTGGCCGACTTGCAGATCACTGGCGGTGCCGATGGGAATCGGCTGTAACCGCGCCCGATTTTCAGACAGGCGCAGGACGGCCAGATCGTAGTTGGGAGCGACGCCGACGACACGGGCACTAATGGCTTCACCGGAGTCGAGCCGTACGGCCACCCGGTCAGCGTTTTCAATCACGTGATAGTTCGTCACGATGTGCCCAACGGCATCCCAAATGAAACCGGAGCCTGCGCCGCCCGACCGGTCGCCGAATGGTGAACTGCTGCGCGTGAAGATGTAGACGACCGAGGGTGCCGCTTGCTTGAACAACGAAATGGTGCTGGATTCCGTCGCCGCCAGGTCGCCTCGCGGGGTCACCGCCCGCGGCTCGTCACCCGTCAACAGAACTCCACGAACGAATCGGTCGCCGATCCAGAGCGTCGCAATCACGAGAACCCAGATCAGCAGGTAGCGAGCCATACGCTGCTGGTCCATGGATCACGCTCCCATCAGGGCTGATTCGTTCGATAACGCCACACAAACTCACCGACGTCCTGAGCGACTGGATGCGATTGCGCACCACCGGTGTGACCCAATCCGATTCCACCTTGAGCGGTTCGAACGCAGCGGAGATCAAAGCTGCCGATGCCAATTTGAGCCAGCCCAAGTCCCGGCCGTGCGACTCCAAAGTATAAAAAGCGAAATGACGAGACGGTAATGATTCCAAAAAAAACCGCCACACTGGGCGCACACTGGCCCCATTTTCACAGGGTCCAATACATGGCAGCTCGGCTGCACGGACATTTTTCCAACACTTAAGTCGGCCGGTGGCCCGGCCAAGACCGGGCACGACCGGACCGACGCCAGTGCTTATTCTTCTTCGAGATCGTCGAAATCATCGCCGGGGCCGTGGGCCTCGCCGTGATCGACGTCTTCGTCATCCTCATCATCCCCATCCGGCTCTTCGATCGGTACGCCGGGCAGCATTTTGGAGCTACGAATGGCAAGGGCGGATTTGACATGGCTGACGTTGGGTGTGGCGGTCAGCTTCGAGGTCAGAAACCGCTGATAATCATCCCAGTTTTCGGCAACAATCTTCAGCAGGAAATCGGTCTCACCAGCCAGCATGTTGCATTCGCGCACCATAGGCCAACTGTTGACCAGTTCTTCGAATCTCTTTAGGTCCGGTTCCGATTGGCTTGCGAGGCCGACTTGGGCGAACACGGTGACACCGAAGCCGAGTGCCTCGGGATTGACGTTGGCGAAGTACCCGCGGATCACGCCCGCCTCTTCAAGGGCCCTGACCCGACGAAGGCACGGCGGCGCGGAAATACCGGCCCTGCGCGCCAGTTCGACATTGGTCATTCGCCCGTCGGACTGGAGATCTCGCAAGATTCGCCGGTCAATGCGGTCCAGTTTGACTCGACGCATGACTGCTCTGTTGCTCCTAACGGTGAAACTGGAAAGGTTGTTACACGATCGCCCTCATATTCGCCAATAAAAAAACCCGCTCCCACGGGAAGAATTGTCCCGGCGACGACGAAGGGCTCTCTAGCAAGAAATCTAACACGTCGATCTCAGGAAAGCAGCACTGTGCGTAAACTATCTTGTTGGGTGGTCACCGACGGCAAGCCGGGTATGGAAAATCAATGCCTGGGGCTGGCCGAAGCCATGGACCTCGAACCCGAGGTCAAACGCGTCCGTTTGCGGCCACCATGGCGGGATTTGTCGCCATATGTGCGCTGGTTGGATTGGTTCGCCGTGTCGGCGCTAGGCGATTCGATTGCGCCGCCATGGCCGGACATCCTCATCGGCACCGGACGTCAGAGCATCGTGCCTTCGGTGATGTGTCGGCGGCGCAGTCACGGCCGAACTTTCACGATCCAGGTACAGGACCCGGTGGTCCGCGCCGGCTTGTTCGATCTGGTCGTTGTGCCGGAGCACGACCGTCTGCGCGGCCGCAACGTCCTTGTAACCCGTGGGGCCCTGAACCGGGTCACGTCGAAGCGACTGGAACGCGCCGCCACCAGGCATGCCGCGCCGATCGCAGCGCTGCCACACCCGCGAGTCGCAGTCCTTATCGGCGGTTCCAATGCGGCTTATCAGTTGACCCCCACGGTTACGGGCGACCTGGCAGATCAACTGGTCCAGATGTCGCGCGGGACCGGGGCCGCCCTGATGGTCACCGCATCCCGGCGCACTGGCGCCGACAACGAAGCGATTTTGCGGGCCCGTCTCCGCGACGTTCCCTCTCTGGTATGGGACGGTGCTGGGGAAAACCCCTACTTCAGCTTCCTCGCCCATGCCGATGCAATCATCGTCACCTCCGACAGCGTATCCATGGTTTCGGAGGCCTGCGCCACCGGCAAACCGGTGCATGTGGTCATGCTGGACGGCGGCTCGCGCAAGTTCGACGCCTTCCATGCCAGCCTCACTGACGCTGGCATCACCCGCCGGTTCAACGGCCGGTTGGAATTCTGGTCTTACGAGCCGCTGCGCGAGACCGAACGCATCGCCGCCGAAATTCGCTCCCGGCTGGCCGATCGCCCCAAGGACGTGCCGGCAACAATTGAACCAGCCTCCGAGTCTGCCGTATGACACACACGACCGTCGCGTGGACGACCGCAGGCAGCATGGAACCTGACAGCATGCAATATCTCGATCTGGAGGCGTTCGGGAGCGCCCCGGTCCGCACTGATCCGTTTCCCCATATGATCGTGCCCGGTTTCGTGCACCACTCGGCCCGTGCAGCCGTCAACCGGGATTTCCCCCCCATCGCTGTGCCGGGCAGTCTACCCCTCGGCACGCTCAAACCCGGCCCGACATTCCGGGCTTTCATCAACGCCTGTCAGGACGAAACGCTGACCGCAGCATTCGCGAATAAATTCGGCATCGACCTGACGGGCAGACCGACCATGGTCACCGTGCGTGGCCAATGCCGGCGGACGGACGGAAAGGTGCATACTGACAGCCGCACCAAACTGGTTACGGTGCTGATCTACATGAACCCATCCTGGGAGACGGCCGACGGCCGCCTGCGCCTGCTGCGCTCCCCAAACCTGGACGACGTGGCGACGGAAGTACCGCCGGAAGAAGGAACCTTGCTGGCCTTTCTGAACGGACCCGACGCGTGGCATGGTCATACCGCGTTCGAAGGACCGCGCCGCGCCATCCAGCTCAACTGGGTGACGGATGCGGGCGTGGTGCGACGCGAGCAACGCCGCCATCGCGTATCGGCGATCCTGAAGCGCCTCAATCCGTTCCGTTGACACCCCGCCACCACAGGTGGCTCCCAACCCGCGCGATACGATCGACGGGCAACGAAGATTGGACGACCCGGCATGCCCCTGGCGATAGAAACGTTCAACAACACCCGCGGCGGCAGCACAGTGTTCAAGGCCCTAGGCCACCCCTTGGCCGCGGCGAAGGGGCGCGCCTTGGTCGCCCGCCTGGCAGCCTCCGGCCCCGTGGCACTCTATGACCCGGACGGCCATGCTGAGACCTTACATGCGCTGTACCCATTGACGGACATCGCCATCCACGGGGTGTACGTGCAATCTATCGAAGACCTGGGACAGACGCGACTCGGACATCCGGTACATCCGGTTACCGATCTGGCCGAAGCGCCGGTGCGCCTGGTTCTGATCATTGGCTTTGATACTGCCCGCCAAGCAGCGCACATCGCCCCTTACCTCCCCTCGGGTGCCGACGTGGTGAGCCTTGACGCCATGCGCATCCCGGACGACTTGCTGACCGACCGGCGTGACTATCTATCGCGTCTCAACTTCGCTACAAACCTGGCTTTCCTTCGCGACGATGCCGGGCAGCATACCCGTGTGGTCACAGCCAATTACTGGTCTGCCTACGGGGCCCAGAATCCATTGCTCTGGCTGTGCTTGTTCGACGGCGATGGATCGATCCTGGCCACCTGGACGGATCCCCTGCCGTGCGTCAACGGTGTGGTCACCATCGACAGCGCGCACGTGCGGCAACGGTTCGACCTCGGGGCCTTCACCGGTACCCTTTACATGCATGTGGTAGGCGCGGCCGGCCACGACATCGTGAAATATGCACTGGACACCTATGGTGACGACGACACCATTCTGTCATGCACCCACGATGCCAACGCCTGGCCGTCGAATCTGTACGCCGGTCTGCCCGCCCCACGGTTGGGCGAACGGGTGCTGTTATGGGTGCAGAACAGCCATCCTTGCCCGATCCCGCCCCGAGGGATCGGCCTCAACCGCATGGGGGACCCGGCAGTCACCTGGATCGACCAAGAAATCGGCCCATTTGGCACAGCGGCCATCGATGTGGGCACGGTCCTACCCGGTCTACAGTGGCCGAATCAGGTCGAGATCCAGGCGGGGAAACACTTTGTGCGGCCCCGCTACGAGGTGGTTGAAGACGGTGG
Source organism: Azospirillaceae bacterium (assembly GCA_028281465.1). Lineage (GTDB taxonomy): Bacteria > Pseudomonadota > Alphaproteobacteria > Azospirillales > Azospirillaceae > JANQJV01. The sequence continues at coordinate 5,748 of JANQJV010000063.1, forward strand.
TCGGCGCTGGATCGCGCACGCCAACGTGCAACGCACCGACCTCGTGGCCGACCAACATCTGGCAGATATCGACAACCTCATGGGCAAGGGGTTCATCCTTCCGGCCCCTGTGTTGCCGACCGACCGCTACCGGACCACACTCTTGCCAACACCGATGTCGACCGCTCAGGCCCATTTGCCGATCCAGGCCATCGTCTACGACTCGGCAGGACATGAGCGGGCCCGCCACGCCTTCGGCAATCTGGCGCGCTCCGACAGCGTCGCTCTCGATGTCTCCGCATTGCTCACACACAGCGGTGCCGACCTGACCGGCGGCTTCGGACATGTCGAGCTGGTCTACGACTTCGCCGTCGGCGATTGCGCCGACGGCTGGCTGCACGCAATCTTCCGCTATCACGATAGCGAGACCGGCCATAGCGCCGAAACCAGTTTCGGTTCGCATATCTTCAACACGGTGTTGGTGTACAAATCGGAGCCGCAGAGCTATGCGGGCCGCCCGCCCGGACTGTCCACCCGCCTGTTTTTGCGCCTCGGACCGCCGCCATGGGATACGGTGTGCCACCTCATCTATCCGGCCTCCACGCCCTGGCACCCGTACTCGCGCACCCAGCTTAGCTTGACCCGGGCGGATGGCAGCGAGGTTGCCAACCGGGATATGGCCATCCCATGCGGAGGGTCATACCGCTTCGTTTACAGCCAGGTGTTCACACCTGAGGAGCGGGCCGCAGCGGGTGATCGAGCCTATGTGCTGATCCGCGACACCACCTGTCGTCTGTTCGGCTACCACGGCTGTACCACGTCCAAGGCGTTCAGTTTCGACCACATGTTCGGCTTCTGAACCGCCCCAGGCGGGCTGGGGATGCTTGATGGGAGCAGTGCCGACACGATCATCCAGAACGGCAACGGCAGGCATGCCCCGATTGACGACGGCCCCGGCCGCTCTCACTCCGAATGAGTCCGTTGGCAAAGCGTCTTACAAGTCCGGAGATCGCCATGGCAGAGCACCACCATAGCAAGGTCCTCATCGTCGGGGCCGGGCCGGCCGGCTACACGGCTGCCATTTACGCGGCGCGGGCCAATCTAGAGCCGCTGGTGGTCCAGGGGCTACAACCTGGCGGCCAGCTCACCATCACCACCGATGTGGAGAACTACCCGGGTTTCGCCGACGTCATCCAAGGGCCTTGGCTGATGGAGCAAATGCAAAAGCAAGCGGAGCACGTCGGCACACGCATGGCCTTCGACCTCATCGTCGCCGTGGATTTCACCAAGCGTCCGTTTGAGGCTCATGGCGATTCCGGTGACCTCTACACCGGCGACACGGTGGTGATCGCCACTGGGGCGCAGGCACGCTGGCTCGGCTTGCCCAGTGAAACCGCCTTCATGGGCCACGGTGTGTCGGCGTGCGCCACCTGCGACGGCTTCTTCTATCGGGGTAAACCGGTGGCCGTGATCGGTGGTGGCAATTCAGCGTGCGAAGAAGCATTGTTCCTAACCAATTTCGCCAGCGACGTTGCCGTGGTTCATCGACGCGACCGGTTGCGCGGCGAAAAAATCCTGCAAGATCGGCTGTTCCGCCATCCAAAGATCACGGTGATATGGGATTCGGTGGTTGAAGAGATTCTGGGGCAAGGCGGTACGCCGGGCAACCCGGTGCCGAAAGGCGTATCCGGGGTGCGCCTGCGCAACGTCAAGACCCACGAACACCGAGACCTGACCGTCGACGGCGTGTTTATTGCCATTGGCCACGATCCGGCCACCGGTATCTTCAAGGGGCATTTGGACATGGACGAAGCCGGTTACATCGTGACAGCACCGGACTCGACTGCCACAAGTGTGGCCGGTGTGTTTGCCGCCGGCGATGTGCGCGATAAAGTCTATCGTCAAGCGGTCACGGCGGCCGGCATGGGCTGCATGGCAGCCCTGGAGGCAGAGCGCCATCTGGCGACGCGGTGACACCCGGTGGTGCGGGCCCAGTACGGACAGCGCCGGACCGAAAAAACCCATCGCACGTTGGAATCAGTTCGTTGGGTGCATAGCGGCATGGCGCAGGCACGCCACGCCATTATATCATAGTCCTGCATAGGGGTGTTAACCGGAGCCTGCCGAACGGCACGGCCCGGTTTGGAGACTGTGGGTGGAGGTGGCATGGATTGGGACAAACTGCGCGTGTTCCACGCGGTGGCCGAGGCAGGAAGCTTCACCCATGCCGGCGAGTCGCTCAACCTCAGCCAATCGGCGATCAGCCGGCAGATCAGCGCCTTGGAAGAAAGCCTGAATGTGCCGCTGTTTCATCGTCATGCCCGTGGCCTGATTTTGACCGAACAAGGCGAACTGCTATTTCGCACCGCCCGCGAAGTCTTCGCCAAGCTTTCGCTGACCGAGACCATGCTAGCGGAAAGCAAACAATCACCCAAAGGCCCCCTGCGGGTGACGACCACGGTGGCACTCGGTTCAACGTGGCTGACGCCACGGGTGAAAGATTTCCTGGCTACCTACCCTGAGGTGGAACTCAGCCTGTTGTTGGATGACGGAGAACTGGACTTGGGCATGCGCGAGGCGGACATCGCCATCCGCATGAACACGCCACGCCAACCGGATCTCATCCAGCGCCACCTGATGACCATCCACTTCCACGTCTATGCTCACCGTTCCTATCTGGCCGAGCGCGGAACACCGCAATCCCTGGAGGATTTGAACGAACACAGCCTGATCGGTTTCCCGCTCCATGCCCGCGCACCCGTGCCCGGACTCAACTGGCTCCTGGAGGTGGGGGTGCCACGCCCACGCCAGTCGGTCCTACGCATCAACAACGTTTACGCCATTTACCGTGCCGTGAAGAGTGGACTCGGCATTGCTGCCTTGCCCGACTATATGGTCACTGATCAGCCAGAGTTTGTCCGAGTCCTGACCGATGTGGATGGCCCGCAGGTTGAATCCTATTTCGTTTACGCCGAAGAGCTGAAACATTCCAAGCGCGTGTCCGTGTTTCGCGATTTCCTGATCCGCAAGGTGGCGGAGACACATTTCTGACATCACTGCGCGTCCAGTGGCGCTGGTGCACGCCGCCTAGGCATGGTCAGCAGGTCCGGCAGGGTTGCGTCGGCAAGGCCCGGTTCAACCAGCCGGGCCCGGCCGGGCTGCCGGCCATTCCTTCGGCAATATGCACGACGTTGGTGAACCCGACCTGCTGCAATACGCGAGCCCCGTAATCAGAACGGGCCCCCGTCGCGCATATCAATCCGATCGGTCGCGTAAGGTCGCCACCGACCGCGGCATAAACCTGGCGGGCGAAATCACCCAGTCCGGCCCCCGCATTCAGATTAATGCCAATGGCATGAGCCGGAAGCCCGGTCGTGCGCCATTCGATCGGTGTCCGTACGTCGATGATGAGAAGTTCGCCGGCCGCCGACCGCTGATGCGCGTGCGGAGCCGAAGTGATCAGCGGCTCGGCGGCCGCAATCGGCCCGCGCGCCCACACAAGGCCGGCCAGCAGCAAGACAACCAGACGGACAGTCAACGGCATGGATGGTTCTCCTGAACCAAACGCAACCCAAGACCGAAAGCGGCGCATGCAGCGGCGTCACGCATTGAAGACCCCGAAGATCAAGGACAAGAACACCGTTATAGTCAAGGGAGCGCGCAACCGCGGGTACCAAACCGGCGCCCAGCCGCGCACCGTGGCCACACTGTCGAGGGCCAACGCAAAGCCAAAGCCGAGCGCGAGCAAGAGGAAACCAGTCGTACCGCCGAACCAGACGGCCGGCCAGGCAATCAACGAGGGCAACACGCTCAATCCGAGCCGAGACAGCCTGGCATCGTTCTGCGCCACCGCCAGCCCCCACTGGACACCGCCAAGAAATGACAGAATCACGGCACCGTAGGCCCAAAGTCCCAGGCTCGCCATAGAAGCCCAATAGGGATCAAGCACATAGGGTGCGGCAGCACAAACCACGAACGGGATCAAGCCAAGCCATCCCAACACCGCTGCCGGCCCCGGCACCGTACGTGCCCAGCCATCCCGCTCACCCGCCATCGCCGCCGCTCCCAATTCCTTTCCCAACTGTGCCACCGACGTAAGCTCGTCCGCCTCAGTCTTTTGACAACTCTGGTCGATCGCGATACTGATCTAAAGCGTGCGGATTGGCCAGTGCGTCCCGATTCTTGACCGCTTCCCCGTGCACCGTCGCACGCACCGCAAGCTCGACGATCTTGCCGGAACGGGTGCGTGGAATGTCGGTGACCTGGAGCACTTTCGCCGGCACATGGCGCGGCGAACATTCCGCACGAATGTGCCGGCGGATGTGCTCTACCAAGGCCTCATCCAGGACAAGTCCGGCACGCAACCGCACGAAAAGGACGACCCGTTCGTCGGCCCCCCAGTCTTGACCGACGACGATCGACTCTTCGACTTCCGGCAACCGCTCGACCTGTCGGTAGATCTCCGCCGTGCCGATGCGCACGCCGCCGGGGTTTAGCACGGCATCGGACCGACCATGGATGAGCAAACCGCCGTGTTCCGTCATTTCCACGTAGTCACCGTGGCACCACACGCCCGGAAACCGTTCAAAATAGGCCGCCCGGTAGCGCGCGCCGTCCGGATCGTTCCAAAACCCAATCGGCATGCTCGGAAACGGCCGAGTGCACACCAATTCGCCCTTTCCGCCACGCAGCGGGCGCCCCGCGTCGTCGAACACATCCACCGCCATGCCCAGGCCGCGCGCCTGAATCTCGCCACGCCAGACCGGTCCGATGGGGTTGCCGAGAACGAAGCAGGAGATAATATCGGTTCCACCGGAGATGGATGCGAGTTGAACGTCAGGTTTGATCTTGTCATAAACGTAGTCGAAAGAGTCCGGACATAATGGCGAGCCCGTCGACGTGATCAGGCGCAGGGACGAGAGGTCATGGCTACGCCTTGGCTCAAGGCCGGCTTTGCCGCAAGAGTCGATGAATTTGGCGGCGGTGCCGAACAGAGTCGTGCACTCGGCCTGCGCCAGGTCGAACAGCACTGACCTGCTCGGATGGAACGGCGATCCGTCATACAGCAGCAGCGTCGCCTGACTGGCCAATGCAGCCGTTAGCCAATTCCACATCATCCAGCCGCAGGTCGTAAAATAGAAGACCCGGTCGCCCGGTTTGATGTCGCAGTGCAGTACGTGCTCCTTGCGCAATTGCAGCAAGGTACCACCGACGCCGTGGACGATGCACTTCGGCTTCCCGGTCGTTCCCGACGAGTACATGATGAACAGCGGATGATTGAAAGAGACAGGGTCGAATGGGATGTCCTGCGCACTGAATCCGGCTAATGCGTCGTCCAAGCGTACGGCGCCAGGGACACTGTCCACAGCAGCATCAGGGCGCGCGTACGCAAAGACGATGGCTTGACGCACGGACGGCAGCCGCGGCAGCAGGGCCGACAACCTTTCAATGCTGTCAACCACGCGGCCGTTGTAGAAATAGCCGTCGGCGCTGATCAGCACTTTGGGTTCGATCTGTCCGAAGCGGTCGAGCACACCTTCGACGCCGAAATCGGGCGAACAGGACGACCAGACGGCCCCAAGGCTGGCGGTGGCCAGCATGGCCGCCACGGTCTCCGGGGCATTGGGTACGAAGGCGGCGACCCGATCGCCGAGGCCGACGCCGGCCGCCACCAGAGCCTGACGTAGCTGTGACGTCAGATCATAGAGGGCACGCCAGCTCATACGGCGACGAACTTGGTCTTCTCCCCAGAAAACCAGCGCCTCACCGTCGTCCCGGCGCACCAACAAGTTCTCCGCATAGTTAAGCCGGGCATCGGGAAAAAAACGGGCCCCGGGCATGCGATCAGCATCGACCAGGACGGCCTCGCCTCGGGCTTTGGCCTTGATACCGCAGAAATCCCAAAGCGCGCTCCAAAATGCCGCCGGCTCTGCCACCGACCAGGCGTGAAGTTCATCATATCCACTGAGTGCCAAATCGTGCCGGGCATTGACCTCGGCCACGAAGGCGGTGATGTTGGCACGCTCGATCCGATCGGCCCCCGGCACCCAGAGCGGCTGCGCCGCCACCGTGCTTCCCATTATCGCGTTCTCCCAGGTTTTGCGGCGCCGCAGCCAAAGGCAAGGCCCCGGCTCCGACAAGGGTAGAATGCCAAAGGAAGAAGGCCGGCCGCAAAACCCTGTCAACACGGCGCGGACGGGAAAAAAGATTCGTGCTATGCTGGACGCCAGTCTAATCCACAATGAGTCGGATGGACGTTATCCCCCTGACATGACCAAACAGCTCCTCGCCATCGACCACGACCAGGATTTTGCTGATTTCGTCGGCGCAGTCGCGCGCGATATCGGATTTAGCGCCGAGGTGACCACCGACACGCGTCAGTTTCGACAGCTCTATGAGCAGATGTTACCAGACGTGGTCGCCTTGGAATTCGTCATGCCGGATGTCGACGGTTTCGAGCATTTGCGCTGGCTGGCCAACCGGCAGTGCCGAGCCCAGGTGTTGGTGTGGTGCAGGATAGCGCCGCGCATTGCCGAATGCGCCGGGGCGATGGCTGCCCACCAAGGACTGCGCCCGGTATGGCTACTCGAAAAGCCAATCCATGTGGCCAAGCTGCGGGCGCTGCTGGCCAGCCATTTGATGAAAACGGGGCGACAGACACGGCGTCGCCGCAGGCACCGATGAAGCAGACAGGAGACGCGCATGAGCTTGCGATTGCTCCGCCTCGTGGCCTTTGCCGGCACGATCGCGGTGGGGATCTTGCTCCAGGTGAGTCCGCCGGGACTGAGCCAAGCCGATCCGACACCCGGAACGACAGTCACGCCGAGCGCTGCAACCACAACCACAGCGGTGTTGATCCACATCGATGGTGCCATTGGACCGGCGAGCGCGGAATTCCTGCGCACCAGCCTCGCCGAGGCGCACGCCCGCGGCGCCCAGATCCTGGTCTTGCGGATCAATACGCCGGGCGGACTGCTGACCAGCACACGCACCATGATCCGCGACATCTTGGCCGCCCCCTTACCAGTGGTCGGTTACGTCGCCCCACCTGGCGCGCACGCCGCCAGTGCGGGTACCTTCATCCTATTTGCCACCCATTTGGCGGCCATGGCACCGGGAACCAATCTGGGGGCAGCCACGCCGGTGCAGATCGGCGGTGGCTTGCCCCTCCCCAACAGCAACGACGACGGCAATCGGAGCCGTGACGACACCAGTGGAACCGGGCCAGCAGACGGCAACGACGCACAGGATGGCCGGTCGATGCCGGATCCGGGCGACCCAGATACACTCGCTGCAAAAGCGGTGAACGATGCCGCCGCCTACATCCGCAGCTTGGCGCATTTGCGCGGGCGTAACGCAGAGTGGGCGGAAGACGCCGTGCGCACCGCCGACAGCCTGACCGCAGGCGAGGCATTGGACCGCGGTGTGATCGATGTGGTGGCTGCCAATGAAACCGAGCTGCTGAGCCAGATAGACGGCCGCACGGTGCAACTCGGCGACCGACAAGTCACCTTGGAAACCGAAGGCATGCGCTTGGTCGAGATCGAACCAACCTGGCGCACGCGCCTGTTGTCGGTGCTGACCGATCCAAACGTGGCCTTCATTCTGATGCTGATCGGCATCTACGGCATTATCTTCGAATTGGCCAACCCGGGGGCCGTGGTGCCGGGTGTGATCGGCGCCACCTGCCTCCTGCTTGGTCTATACGCGCTAAGCGTCCTACCGCTCAGCATGGCCGGCATCGCTCTCCTGCTGCTCGGCCTTGCTTGCCTGATCGCCGAAGCCTTCCTACCCTCCTTCGGCATCTTGGGCATCGGTGGCGCCGTGGCGTTTGCCCTTGGCGCTACTCTATTATTCGACACCGACGTGCCGGAGTTCACCATCGACTTGCCGATTGTGTTGGCCGGCACGGGAATCACGGCCGGTGCGGTTCTGGCAATCCTGGTCTTTGCCCTGCGTGTCCAGCGGCGTCCGATAACCACCGGACCGGAAGCTCTGATCGAGGCCGACGCGCAGGTGGTCGCCTGGGAAAACGGCATCGGACTCGTCCAGGTTCAGGGCGAGATGTGGCAAGCACGGGGACCGGACGATCTGCGACCGGGACAAACCGTTCGTGTTGCCAGGAAGTCCGGGCCGATCCTCACATTGATCCCCGGTGAGGGCCCCGATGAGGGGCCCGATGGTTCAGCACAGAAAAGGACATGAGGAACGACATGACGAACTTGGTTTCCGAACTTCTGGGCACGCTTTGGCTACCACTGATTGTGATCGCCCTCGTCTTCCTCGCCTCGGCCATCCGCATCCTGCGCGAATACGAGCGAGGCGTGGTCTTCACCCTGGGGCGCTTTAGTTCAGTGAGCGGACCGGGTTTGTTCTTACTCATCCCTTTTGTCCAGCAGATGGTCAAGGTGGACACCCGGACGCTGGTGCAAGACGTCCCATCGCAAGACGTGATCTCGCGCGACAATGTCTCGGTCAAGGTGAATGCGGTGATCTATTTCCGCGTCATCGATCCGGAACGGGCGATCAATCAGGTGGAAGACTTCATGGCGGCGACCAGCCAGCTCGCCCAGACCACCCTGCGCTCGGTCTTAGGTAAGCATGACCTGGACGAAATGCTGGCCGAACGCGACAAGCTGAATCGCGACATCCAAGAAATCCTCGATACCCAAACTGATAACTGGGGCATCAAGGTCGCCAATGTGGAAATCAAACACGTTGACATCGACGAAAGTATGGTCCGCGCCATCGCCAAGCAAGCCGAAGCAGAACGCATCCGGCGCGCCAAGATCATCAATGCCGAAGGGGAACACCAAGCGGCGGAACGATTGATCCAGGCGGCCAGCGTACTGGGCAGCCAAGAAGGCGCCATGGAGCTGCGCTATCTCTCTGCGCTTCAGGAGATCGCAACGGACAAGACCTCAACGCTGGTCTTGCCCATGCCGCTTGATCTATTGACCATGATGCAACGGAAACCGGGGGCCGGAGCCAGATGATGTCGCCAGGAGCCGGACACCAGGTGCCAGACACCTGGCGCCGACCCCTGCCTGCCTCATGCGGCGCGGCGCAACGCGGTCACGTCGGCCGAAACGGCATCGGGCGGAATGCCCTCACTGACTACTTTCAGCCCAAACGCACGGGCTTGGTCGCGGCTGCTGAACGGCCCGTAGTACGCCGTATCGTCGGCATCCCTGAAGTACCAGCCCGCCAGCGGAAATTCGTCGCTGTAAAACACGACGGGAAAATTCGGTACCAGGTCAATGCGTTTCGCCATGACGGTCTCCTAACGGGCTTTGCCGCCTCAGTGATTCCGCAAGGGCACGCCCGGTACCCTTGTGTCGCTCGCCCATCATACCGATTCTGTGACAGGGTCAAGTGATTCTTTCGCATCGGCCGCCAATGTGCGCCGGCAAACCAATACCCAGTTGTGATATTTTCGGGACCGGAACGAAGCTTGGTGGGCGTGTCTGTGCCCAAATGGTAACAAAACTGACAGCATCCCGCGCTGACCGACGCGCCCAATCCGACGCCTCAGAACCGCTCCACCCACGGCCTGAGATCGAGTTCAAAGGTCCAAGCGCTGCGATGTTGAGCGTGCAGCATGAAGTAAGTCTCCGCCATGGCATCCGGATCGAGCAGGGCATCTGACGCCCGCTCGGCGGCCAGATGCCGGGTCCGTTCGGCCAGAATCTGTCCGTCGACGATGACATGGGCAACGTGGATGTTCTGTGGGCCGAGTTCACGAGCCAAAGACTGAGCCACAGCACGCAGCCCGAACTTGGGCGCGGCCAGATTGACGAAGTTGGCACCGCCGCGCCAAGATGCCGTGGCACCGGTCATCAGGATGGTGCCCTGGCCGCGCGCCACCATGCGCTTTGCGGCGGCCTGCGCAACCAGGAACCCGCCGAAAGTGCCGACACGCCAACAGCGCTCGAATTCCGCCGGGTCGGTGTCGAGCACACTGCCGCGCTGGAAGGTGCCGGCATTGAACACAGTGCAAGCGGGCGGACCGAATGCGGCGTCGATGGCGGCGAACGCCCGGGACACGGAAGCCGGATCGGCCACATCGCAGCCGATGGGCCGGATGGCGCCCGCCGGCGCGGCGTCGGCCACCAAGGCCGATACCTCATCGGGCCTTCGCGCCAGGGCCGCCACCCGGAAGCCAGCCCTGGCGAAGCGCACGCACAAGGAACGGCCCAATCCTGGCCCAACCCCGGCGATCACGGCAACCTGATCCGTTTCGACCATGTCAACGCCTCCCTTACTGAGTGGGTTCTCCTCGACCCGAGCCGAAGCACCCCGTCACGGCGCCGTGGGATCGGTCGTGCCCGCCAACACGGTGTCCAGAATTCCTGTCATCCTGGCGATTTCATCGATGGTGACGGTGAGGGACGGCATGAACCGGAGAGTATCGGGCCGCGGTGCATTGAGCAGCAGGCCGGCGCGCAAAGCCCCGGCCACCACGGCCGCACCGATCGGGCGCGCGAGATCCAACGCCAACAGCAGACCGCGTCCGCGCACCATCCCCAGCCCGTGCCGCTGCGACACCTTTGTCAACTCCGCATGCAGGACGGCCCCCATATTGCCCACCGAGGTGAGGAACTCCGGGACAGCCACCGTGCGGAGCACAGCCAGGCCAGCGGCACAGATGAGCGGGTTGCCGTTGTAGGTGCCACCCTGGTCACCATGCTCGAAACACGACACGGCCTCGGTCGCAAGCAAGGCACCCAGCGGCACGCCACCGCCGATTCCCTTGCCCAAGCTCATGATATCGGGCCGGATGCCGGCATGTTCAAAAGCGAACAACGTGCCAGTCCGCCCCATGCCGGTCTGAATCTCGTCGACGATGAGCAATAGGCCGCGTTCGGCCGTGAAGACACGCAAGGCCTGGAGAAATCCGTCTTCCGCCGGCCATACGCCCGCCTCGCCCTGGATCGGTTCCAGCATGACAGCAACCGTCTTGTCGGTGACCAATGCGGCGACGGAGTCGAGATCGTTCAACACCGCTTTCGGGAAACCGGGAACCTTGGGTTCGAACAATGGCTCAAAAGCCGGCTTGCCCGATGCCGACATCGTGGCCAAGGTGCGACCGTGGAACCCGCCCTGAAACGTGATGATTTCATGAGCGCCACCGCGCCGTACCTGCCCGAATTTGCGTGCCAGCTTGATGGCGCCCTCGTTGGCCTCGGCCCCAGAATTTGTGAAGAAAACCCGGTCGAAGCCACTATGCTCAGCCAACAGTGTTGCGAGGCGACTTGATATGTCGTTGAAAAAGGCCGGGCTCGGAGTGATCAGCGTCTTGGCTTGACGCACCAGCGCCTCTGCCAGCACCGGCGGACAATGGCCCAAACAGTTGACCGCCCACCCCTGCACGAAGTCGAGATAGCGTCTACCATCGGTATCCCACAACCAAGACCCCTCCCCGCGATGGAACACCACCGGCGGTCGGGCGGTGATCTCCATCAAGGCACGGGTGGAAACGGCGGACATTGGATGCATCCTCGGTCAAGGGGGAATAGGCCTTGGCCAACACACCCCGTGACAGGGGTGCGAACCAAGGGACTGCGATACACTGGATCGGAACCGGCCCGGCGCCAAACCATTCTACCGACACGTCGGTCGATCCCGCATCTGCGAAATTGAGGTCGGTTGATCTGCGGCTGCGGCACAACGAGACCCGCCCGTGCCAGCACCACCACATCCGGCGCACTCCGAAACCTCGCGTAGACCCCATCAGCCACAGTCACACCATGCGTCGCGCTTGGGATGGGGCCTGGGCTCGTCATCCGCGTCGAAAGCCGGAATGGGCCCCCCGAAGCTTCGGCACACCGCCCCATGACATGGCTCACCGACCGATGGTCCCTGAGGCCGGACCTGAGCTTTTCCATCCTCGTCATGGCACTATCCGCCCCAAGACGAGAAAGCCAGGGTTCAGATACAACGCCCGCCGTCGACCTCAAGACAAACACCGGTCAGAAATGCGGCTTCGTCGGAACACAGGAACACCGCGGCGTTGGCGATGTCGGCCGGCGTGGAGAACCGGCCAAGCGGCACGGTGGCGCGAAAGCCGGCGCGGCGTTCCGGCGTGTCTTCCCCCAAGAACTTCTCTAGAAGCGGGGTCTCACCGGCGACCGGATTGAGGGCGCACACGCGCACCGCGTCGGTTGCCAATTCAACAGCCATGGACCTGGTCAGCGTGATCACAGCTCCTTTCGAAGCATTGTACCAGGCCAGCCCCGGCCGCGGCCGCACGCCGGCGGTGGAGGCGATGTTGAGCACCACACCGCCGCCCTGCCGGCGAAACACCGGCAAGGCGTGGCGAATGCCATGGTAGATACCTTTGACGTTGACCGCGAAAATGCGGTCGATCTCATCTTCGGTCACCTCGGTCATGGGCTGGTTGCGATGGGTAATGCCCGCGTTATTGACCAAAATGTGTAGACCACCGAACCGATTGACGGCCGCGTCGACCGCCGCGGCCACATCGTCGCTCTGGCTGATATCGACCGCCACCGCGTGCGCCGCCGGTCCCAGACCGGCAGCGACTTCAGCCCCGGCCACCCCGTTGAGATCGGCGATGACGACCTTGGCTCCTTCGGCCACGAAGCGTTCCGCCATGCCCCGTCCGAATCCGGACGCGGCCCCGGTGATCAACGCAACCTTACCAGCAAGACGCATGGGCTTATTCCAATCAGTGCATTCTTGGTTGCAACCGGTTTCCGCGTAGGCCGACTTGCGGCTCACGTCCAAGCCGAGTCAGCGGCCGTGGATACACGACGCTTCCTAGGCGAGGTCTTGGACACCATGCGGACGACTTCGATGCTTCTCCGCGTGCCGATCCGAAAAACGACCCCATGGACGGCAGAGCGAACTGGTCTACCGAATCGTCAATCGGTGAACCTGGCGGGATAGAAAACCAGATCCGCACCCCGTTCCCTCCTCTGCCGAACACCCAGTCCCTGCGCATCCGTCTCATGGTTGTTAAGGACCTGTCGGGTACCGTCACCATACCATCGGGTAACCGGCCGTCCGAACCGTTTCTGAGACAAGCGAAGGATGTTAGCAGTATCGCGTTTGGCCGTTGGGGCTGTGTCATCAACCGCTTGGCCATGGCCCGATTGCTCTAACGGCCTGGTCCAGAGTTAGTGTCGGATGGCAACGGTCTTGAGTTGGGAGAAGCCGTACAGGGCTTCGAACCCCTTCTCCCGCCCGTGACCGCTGCGCTTCATGCCGCCGAACGGCAGCTCCACGCCACCGCCGGCGCCGTAGGTGTTGATGAAAATCTGCCCGGAATTGAGCGCCCGGGCCAACCGCAAAGCCCGGCCGCCGTCCCGGGTCCACACGGCGCTGACCAAGCCATAGGCGGTGGCATTGGCCAACGCCACCGCTTCAGCCTCGTCGCGAAAGGGGATCACGGCCAACACCGGACCAAACACCTCCTCCTGCGCCAAGGGATGGTCCGGTGGCACGCAGTCGATCAGCGTCGGCACCACATAGTGACCGCCCGGTGGCAAGTCCGGCGCCAGGGTGCCTTGGGCCCGGATTGGCAGCCGGTCCGCCTCGGCTCGGGCCAGGAACCGCTCGACACGTGCCTTCTGCCCGGCATGGATGAGGGGACCGACGTCCAGGTCGCGCTCGGCCGGGCCAACCACCAAGGCATTGAAGCGCTCGGCAACCCGATCGACCAAAGCCTCGTGCAGGGTCTCTTCGACCAACAGCCGGCTGCCAGCGGAGCAGGTTTGGCCTGCGTTCTGCACCGCTGCGTTGACCAGAAACGGCAATGCCGCCTCGATGTCGGCATCGGCGAACACGATCTGGGGCGACTTGCCACCCAATTCCAGCGTTACCGGCACAATACTGGCCGCGGCCGCCGCCTGAACCATTGTCCCGACGTCGCGGGAGCCGGTAAACGAAAGATGGTCGATGTCTGGATGGGCAGCCAAGGCCGCCCCCGCTTCTTCGCCCAAACCGGTTACCAGGTTGAGCGCTCCCTCCGGCAAGCCTGCCTCCTGGGCCAGTCGCGCGATGGCAAGTGCGGTCATCGACGCGTCCTCGCCCGGTTTCAGCACGCAAGCGTTGCCCATGGCAAGGGCCGCCACCACCGAGCGGCCGATGATCTGGAGCGGGTAGTTCCACGGAATGATGTGTCCGCTCACACCGTGCGGTTCACGCCAGGTCAGCACGGTGTAACCGTCCTGATACGGGATGGTCTCGCCATGCACCTTGTCGGCCGCCCCGCCATAGTATTCGCAATAGCGCGCGCACGCGACAACGTCGGCGCGCGCCTGGCGCAACGGCTTGCCGACATCGCGCGCCTCCAGCTCGGCGAGCCGATCGGCTTCTTCGAGAATGCGCGTCCCCAGACGCGTCAAAACCCGGCCACGCTCCATGGCCGACAACCGCCCCCAATCTGCCGACAAAGCCCGGCGCGCCGCCGCCACAGCAGCATGCACATCGGCCGCCGTGCCGCGCGCGATGTGCCCAAACGGATCGCCGGTGCTCGGGTCGACCACCGGCAGGCTTTGGCCACCCGCACTGCCGCGCCAGGTCCCGGCAATCAGGATGCTATTGACTGTCATGGCGTTTACTCCCGACCTGTGGTGTTGTGCGCCGAAGGTGCCCGCCCTTATCTGTCTGTGCGACCGTTTCACGGCTTGCGCACAGTTGCGACGGAGGCAACGCCGGCGCCGGACGCTTGCGGAGAGACTGGCATGGATGCGCTGACAAGCGCCATCGAAGCGCGTACCGAAGAGATCGTCGCCCTGACACAGGCCCTGGTGCGCATCCCCACGATCAACCCGCCCGGCGATGCTTACACCGCTTGCGCCGAACTCCTGGGCCAGCGCCTGCGGCGACGCGGCTTTACCGTGCAGTACATTCGTGCCGAAGGCAGCCCCGGTGACAGCCCTCGTTACCCCCGCACCAATGTCCTTGCGCGGCTCGAAGGTCGCCGGCCCGGGCCCTGTGTCCACTTCAATGGGCACATCGACGTGGTACCGGTGGGCGAAGGCTGGACCGTCGACCCGTTCGGCGGCGGCGTGCACGATGGCAAGGTTTACGGCCGTGGTACTTGCGACATGAAGGGTGGGCTTGCCGCCGCCGTGATCGCTGTCGAAGCGCTGGTCGATTCCATGCCGGACTGGTGCGGCGCCATAGAGATTTCCGGCACCGTCGACGAAGAGAGCGGCGGCTACGGCGGTGTCGGATACCTGGCCCGACAAGGTCTGCTGGCGCGCCCGCGCGTCGACCACGTCATCATCCCGGAACCGCTGAACGTCGACCGGGTTTGTATTGGCCACCGCGGCGTGTGGTGGGCTGAAATCGAAACCTTGGGGCGGACGGCGCACGGCTCCATGCCGTTCCTTGGCGACTGCGCGATTCGGCACATGGGCGCGGTGCTGACGCGGTTCGAGCGCGACCTGTTCCCTCGTCTGGCCGAGCGCAGCACCCGCATGCCGGTGGTGCCCCAGGGCGCCCAGCGTTCGACCCTGAACATCGACGCCGTACACGGCGGCCTGCCGGACGGGCTGGACGGTCTCCCCAGCGCCATGGTGCCAGACCGCTGCCGCATGCTGATCGAACGACGGTACCTGATTGAGGAAAACCTCGACCAGGTGCGGACAGAAATCACCGACATCCTCGACTCCCTCAAAGCAGAACGGTCCCGGTTCGACTATCGCCTGCGCGAGGTCATGGAGTTCCCACCGACGCTGACCGACCCCGACCTGCCGGTGGTCCGCGCCGTGGCCGCGGCCGTGCACGACGTGCTCGGGCGCCCAGCCGAACTGGTGGTTTCGCCCGGCACCTATGACCAGAAGCATGTGGTCCGCTTTGGCCACCTGAACGACTGCATCGCCTACGGCCCGGGAATTCTGGACTTGGCCCACCAGCCCGACGAATATGTGGCCATCAATGACCTTGTGACCGCGGCCAAGGTGATGGCAATGGCGGCGCATGCCCTCCTTTCGGGTGCCATCGCCCGACCGCTTGCGGCACCGGGCCCTTAAGAAATATCGCAACGACAGTGGACGGGAGTTCGCCGATGACCATCCGATTCGCCGGCCCCATGGCCATTTTGCTGATCGGCCTCGCCGTGAGCGCCGAGGCCGCGCGCACCGATCTGAAGCTTGGCATGATTCTGGAGCCGCCCCACCTCGACCCGACTGCCGGGGCTGCCGCGGCCATCGACGAGATCGTCTACGCCAATGTCTTTGAAGGCCTAACCCGCATAACGGCCAACGGTGCGGTCGCCCCGGCGCTGGCAGAACGGTGGACCGTATCCGACGACGGCCTGATTTACACCTTCACCTTGCGCCAGGGTGTGACCTTCCACGACGGCGCGGCCTTTGACTCATCGGACGTCCGTTTCTCCTTCGAACGCGCCATGGCCGAAGGCAGCGTGAACGCCCAGAAACCGCTGTTTGCTCCGATCGCCGACATCGCGACACCGGATACGAAGACCGTCGTCATCACCCTCTCGCGACCGACCGGCGGCTTGCCTTGGAACCTGGCTTGGGGCGATGCGGTCATCGTCGACCCGGCCAGTGCGGATGACAACAAGACTCGGCCCAATGGCACCGGCCCATTCCGCTTCGATCGCTGGGTTAAGGGCGACCGGGTCGAACTGACTGCTTATGCCGACTATTGGGGTGAACCGCCGACCTTGCGCGATGTCACCATCCAGTTCATCCCCGACCCGAACGCTGCCTTGGCCGCCCTCCTGGCTGGCGACATCGATGCCTACCCAAACATCCCGGCCCCCGAGGGCTTGAGCGTCTTCGAAGCGGACCCACGCTACAACGTCGTCATCGGTGCGACCGAGGGCGAGACCATCCTGGCGACCAACAACGCCCGCCCCCCTTTCGACGACGTGCGGGTGCGCCGGGCGATCGCCCATGCTCTCGATCGCCAAGCGATCGTCGACGGTGCCATGTTCGGCTACGGCACACCGATCGGCTCGCATTTTTCGCCGGCACATCCGGATTACGTCGATCTGACCGGACTCTATCCGCACGATCCGAACACGGCGCGCGCCCTTTTGGCCGACGCCGGCCATGCAGACGGTTTCGAGGCCACACTGAAACTGCCACCGCCCTCCTATGCCCGGCGCAGCGGCGAGATCATCGCGGCCCAACTCGCCAGGGTCGGGATCGAGATCGAGCTGATCCCCATGGAATGGGCGCAGTGGCTCGAACAAGTGTTCCGTGGCACCGATTACGATCTCACCATCGTGTCGCACACGGAGCCGTTTGATATCGGCATCTACGCCCGTGACGGCTACTACTTCAACTATGACAACGCCGAGTTCGACGCTGTCATTGCGGAGCTGACCGTTACAGCCGATGCCGACCGCCGGACCGACCTGCTGCACCAAGCGCAACGCAAACTGGCTGAGGACGCCGTGAACGGCTTTTTGTTCCAGTTGGCCAAACACGGCGTGTGGAATGCCGATTTGGAGGGGCTATGGCACAATAGCCCGGTCCAGGCCAACGACGTCACCGGCGTGCGCTGGACCCGCTGACCTGAGGGGACCCCGAGCGGAAGACCGGCGAACAGCATGGCACCTTTCCTGCTCCAGCGCAGCGCCGGTCTTTTGGCTACACTCCTGGTCGCCTCGGCAGTGATCTTCCTGGTCTTGGAAGTGCTCCCCGGAGACCCGGCCCTGGTCATGCTCGGCATCAACGCCGACTCCGATACTCTGCAGGCCCTGCGGGCAGAGATGGGTTTGGACCGACCGCTGCTGGAGCGCTACGCGGATTGGCTCATCGATCTGGTGCAGGGACATCTTGGCACCAGCGTCACCTACGACGTGCCGGTGAGCGACCTGATCGGTGAGCGCATCGCCGTGAGCCTGCCTCTGGCACTGCTGGCCATTCTTCTGTCCACCGCCATCGCCATCCCCGTGGGTGTGGTGGCCGCGGCACATCATGGTCGTCTACTCGACACGACCGTCATGGGCGTGGCCCAGCTCGGCGTCGCCGTGCCGAACTTCTGGCTAGCGATCCTGCTGATCCTAGTCTTCTCGGTCGGCCTGCGTTGGTTGCCAGCCGGCGGATTCGCCGGCTGGGATGCCGGGGTCGGACCAGCCATGCTGTCGTTGCTGCTACCCGCCATTTCGCTCGCCCTGCCGCAGGCCGCGATTCTGGCTCGGGTCACCCGCTCCTCGGTACTCGAGGTCTTGCGGGAGGACTATGTGCGCTCGGCCCGTGCGAAAGGCCTGAGCCAGGGTCAGGCACTCTGGCACCACGCCCTGCGCAACGCCCTGATCCCGGTGGTGACCATCCTGGGCCTGCAGTTTTCCTTCCTGCTCGCCGGCACCATCATCATCGAAAACGTGTTCTACCTACCGGGGCTAGGGCGCCTTTTGTTCCAGGCGATCGCCCAACGCGATCTGATCGTGGTCAAGGCGTTGGTATTGATCCTGGCCGCTGCGGTGGTGGTGGTGAATTTCCTGGTCGACCTGTCGTACGCCCTGCTCGACCCACGCCTGCGTCCTGGAGTCCGCCATGGCTGACAAATTGTCCGCCAAACGGCAGCGCCCTGGCGCCAACCTGGTGCTCGGGGGCACCTTGACGTCTCTGTTCCTTGGCATCGCCGTTCTGTCCCTGTTCTGGACTCCGTATGGCGTGGCCGACATTAATATCGCCAACAAACTCAACCCACCGACGGTCGGGCATTGGCTCGGCACCGACCAGTTCGGCCGCGACGTGCTGTCGCTGCTCATGGTTGGCGCGCGCAACTCGGTGTTGGTTGCCCTGGTGGCGGTCGGACTTGGGGTTGGACTCGGAGTCCCGCTTGGCCTCCTGGCGGCAGCCTGGCCCGGCCTGGTCAGCGAAACCCTAATGCGGGTGAACGACTTTACCTTCGCCTTTCCAGTCCTCCTGACGGCCGTCATGATCACTGCCGCCATCGGCCCGGGTGTCGTCAACGCCGTCATCGCCATCGGTATCTTCAACATCCCCGTATTCGCCCGGCTGGCACGGGGTGGCGCCCTCGGTCTGTGGCAACGCGACTTCGTGCGGGCCGCACGCCTTGCCGGCAAGGGCCGCACGCGCATCTCGGTGGAACACATCCTACCCAATCTGACAAGCATGCTCATCGTTCAGGCGACGATCCAGTTCGCGCTCGCCATCGTGGCCGAGGCCGGCTTGTCCTATCTTGGCCTGGGGACGCAGCCACCCAACCCGAGCTGGGGCAAGATGCTGAATGAAGCGCAGACTTTCCTGTTTCTGGCACCGCAGCTAGCCGTGTATCCCGGCCTGGCGATCGCCATGGCGGTGCTCGGGCTGAACCTGCTCGGCGACGGGTTGCGGGATCGCCTCGACCCGCGGCTGCTCCGGCTGCCATGATGTCTGCCATATGACCGCCACGAGACCGCCATGAGCCTCTTGTGCGTCGATGACCTGTACGTTGATCTACCAGGGGGTGTAGGCCCGGTCCGGGTGCTGGACGGTGTGTCGTTCGATCTGCCGGCCGGCGGCGCTCTCGGCCTGGTCGGCGAATCGGGTTGCGGCAAATCCATGACCGCACTGGCGGTCATGGGGTTGCTGCCAGAGGGTGCCAAGGCGAACGGGCGCATCCGCCTGAACGGCCACGACTTGCTGGGACTTCCCGATGCGACGTTGTGCACCATCCGGGGCCGGCGGATGGCCATGGTGTTCCAGGAACCCATGACCGCCCTCAACCCGGTGCAGACGATCGGCCGGCAGGTTGCCGAGGCGCCGCGTCGGCATCTGGGTCTGTCACGCGCTGCCGCGGAGGAGCGGGCGCGCCACCTGCTCGACCGGGTTGGCCTGCCAACGATGCGCTTTCCTCCCGACCTCTATCCGCACCAATTGTCCGGTGGCCAACGCCAACGGGTCGGCATCGCCATCGCCTTGTCATGTGATCCCGTTCTGCTCATCGCCGACGAACCGACGACGGCGCTCGACGTCACAATCCAGGCCCAAATTCTCGACTTGATCACCGAGCTGTCCTTGGAGACGGGAATGGCGCTGCTGTTGATCAGTCACGATCTCGGCGTGATCGCCCAGACGACGGATCGCATGGCGGTGATGTACGCCGGTCGGATTGCCGAAACCGGACCGACCGCGGCGGTATTCGGCCACATGGCACACCCGTACACCCGGGCGCTGTTCGCCGCCATGCCGCAGGCCGCGGAAACCGGAGCGCGGCTGAGCGCCATCCCAGGTCAGGTGCCGGCCCCAGGCCGAACGGTGCCCGGATGCCACTTCGCTGACCGGTGCCGGCACGCGGGCCAGAGATGCCGCGACGCACCACCGCCCGCCCTGACCGCGGTCGACCCGGACCACGTCGTCGCCTGCCATTTCCCCCAAGCCAGAGACACGGTGCCGTGACCGCTTTGCTGGAGACCCACGGCCTTTCGGTCACCTTTGCCTTGCCGCGCCCGGCCCCGTGGCGGCCGGCGCCGACCCTACGGGCCGTCGACGACGTTTCCATGACGCTGCAGGCGGGCGTTAGCACGGGCGTGGTTGGCGAATCCGGCTCGGGCAAATCGACCCTGGCGCGCACCGTGGTGGCTTTGGAGCGACCATCCGCAGGCACTGTCCGCTTGTTCAGCCAAGACCCATTCGCGCTCCAGATGCCCGCGCTCAAACGCCTGCGCCGGGATGTACAGATGATTTTCCAGGATCCGTATGGGTCGCTGAATCCCCGCCACCGCATCGACCGCATTGTCGCCGAGCCGTTGGACGGGCAGGACCAACTGAGCCGGGCAGACCGTCGCGATCGGGTGTTGGCGGCACTGGCTGACGTCGGTCTGCCAGCGGATGCGGCCAATCGCCATCCGCACGCCTTTTCCGGCGGCCAGCGCCAGCGTGTCGCCATCGCTCGCGCTTTGATCACACGGCCAAAGCTGATCGTCGCCGACGAACCGGTGTCCGCACTCGACGTCTCGATCCAGGCGCAAGTCCTCAACCTGCTGCAGGACCTGCGCGACCGGCACGCCCTCACCTACCTGTTCATCAGCCACGATCTGTCGGTCGTCCGGCACATCACCGAGCGGGTCATCGTGATGCTGCACGGCCGAATCGTCGAAACCGGCCTGACCACCACCGTTCTGGCCCAGCCGGCCCACCCGTACACACAGGCCTTGATTGCTGCCGTGCCCGTCCCCGTGCCGCCTCCCGGCGGACGACGGACCCGGCAACGGCCGGCGGTGACCACTGCTGATGGGCCAATGGATGGGACGCCCTCTGCTGCCGGCTGCGTCTTTGCCGGACGCTGCCCCTGGACCCTCTCCCGCTGCCGGGAGGCCCCTCCCCTCCTGCGCGGCGTCGATGGCGAGCGGGAAGCTGCATGCCACATTCTGTGACCGATCTCGATCCAGGGGTCTGATACCCATGGCCCGCATTGACGACAGGTTCGGTTTCGGCGCTGAACCAGGAGCGTCGGCATCCCTGCCGGCTGGACCGCCGCCATCTTGGCGGCCGGCTGCTGGGCGTGGTCCGGGCCGGCTGGAAGCCGGCGGTCCAGCCGGCAA
>JANQJV010000064.1 GCA_028281465.1 Azospirillaceae bacterium
CGCACCGGCGTGCACACGAGGCCGACGAGGCGTCGGCGCTCCCACAAAGGCCTCCCCGGATGGACCCGTTTGCCCAACGGCACCGTCAGTTTCTTGTTATATTTCAGTGAGTTGCTGCATCTGCCGTTGCCAACCCGGCTCCTGGAGCAGGATGGCGATGAGGGCTGACGTCTCGGCGATCATGCCGGCAGGCCGAAACGGTCGTCACCGATGATGTCGTCATCGGTGACGTCGCGGAGGGTCGCTTCTTGAGCAGCGTGCGCCCTGATGTCCTCGATCCGCCGACGCTTCTCCGCGGCCAAGCGCACAGGCTCCAGTTCCCGCCGCAAGTTGTTGCGGAGCGGAGCCAAAGGGTCTCGCCCTGTGGCACCCTGCAGTTCCGCCAGTAGGCCTTCCAGGTCCGGATCGGCGATGGTCACCGCCATTGCGATCCCCGCCACGTGTTCCCGTGCCAGCATGGGAAGGTGTGACCACGGCCGCAAGGGCAAGCTGGTGTCGGCGTCGGGCGGCCGGTTGTGCGGATGGCAAGACGTCAGTCCATCTTACCCGGTGACGGCGACGCGTCGTCGTCTTTGCCCGTCAGTTGCTCTGCGTGGAGGGCTTCGGCGGCGACGACCGTGACCGCGGAGGCGACGGACGCCACCGCCACATAGGGGCCTTGGGCCTCGGTGGGGATCGGCGGCCGGATCGACATGCGCCAGAGGGCGAAGCCGGCGAGGGCGACGTGAACCGTGGCGAGGACCACGAAGAACGCATGCGCCCCCCACAGGCCCATGGCGCCGCCGACGACCAGCGGGCCGACGATGGAGCCGGCGCCGAGCACCAGCACGAGGCCGCCGCTGGCGCCGATCAGCTCGGTCGGCTCCAGGTAGTCGTTGGTGTAGGCGATCGCCAGCGAGTGCAGGCTCAGTGCCAGTCCGCCATAAACCACCGCGAGACCGATGTGGGAGCCGATCACCTCATTGGGCAAGACAAAACAGATCACGGCCACGATGGCCGAGGCGACCGTGATGAGCGTCAAGACGCGGCGGCGGTCAAACAGATCGGAGAGCTTGCCGATCGGCCATTGAAACGCGGCGGCGCCGACGATCAGGGCGCCCATGAAGAGGGAAATCCGGGTGAGATCGTCGACCAACTGATTGGCATAGACCGCACCCATGCCGAACACGGCGCCGTTGATCACGCCGGCGCAGAACACGCCGACAACCCCCAGTGGCGACACCTGGTAGAGGCGGGACAGGCTGATGCTGCGCACACTGTGCGGCGTCGGCGCTTCGGTGGCGCTCAGGAGCAGCGGCACGGCCGCCGCCGAAATCAGCACCGACACCAGCATGAACAGGTCGACCTCGCCCGGATCGCCCAGGGTCAGCAGAAGCTGGCCGCCGCCCATGCCGGCGAACGACGCAAGCATGTAGAAGGCGAGAACCTGACCGCGGGTTGCGTTGTCCGCGCGCTGGTTGAGCCAGCTTTCGGCGGCGACGAAGATGCCGGCAAAGCAGATGCCGGTGATGCAGCGCAGGAGGCCCCAGAGCAGGGGATCGATGAAGGCGCCGTGCACCAGAATGGTGATCGACGCGACGGCGGTGAGGGCGGCGAACACCCGCGTGTGCCCGACCCTGCGCACCGCACGCGCTGCCAGACGGGAGCCCAACAGGAACCCGCCGAAGAAACCCGCCATGATCAGCCCGGTGAGAAAATTGCCAAACGCTTCCTGCGTCGCCCGCAGCCCGAGCAGGCTGGCTTGCAGGCCATTGCCCAGGTTCAGGAGCGCCACGCCGACCAGCAGCGCCCAGACGCCCGCCAATGCCGTGCGCGCGGTCGCTTTGGTTGGGCGTGCGACGGGCCCGGTCTTTGGATGGTGGTCCATCGTGCTGTGTTGACTGCTCCGTTCCGTCGGTGTTGGCGATGGAGAGGGCGACCGCGCTTCGAGACCACTATGCGCCGGTTACTTGGATCACTGCCACCATGGTGGATTTGGGAGCGCCGGCATCCCTGCTGGCTGGACCGCCGCCATCTTGGCGGCCGGCTGCTGGGCGTGGTCCGGGCCGGCTGGAAGCCGCCGGCCCAGCCGGCACGGCTGCCGGCGCTCCGAAACAGGGCGGT
>JANQJV010000065.1 GCA_028281465.1 Azospirillaceae bacterium
AGTTTTCCGAGCGCATATATAGCAGCGAAGTTTGCTTTTGCTACTATATTTGGACACGCCAAGCTTAGTTTCTTGTTAGCGTGCGGTGAGCAGCTTTCGAGCCTCAGCCAGTTCCAGAGGCCGATATCCCGGAACCGTCTCGGCAACCACCTCCTCGTGCGCCCGCGAGCTGAAGCTGCATCCGGTTCGCTTTGTCGGCCCGGAAATCCCTGATGACGTCTTTCATATCCAGATCGAGGAGCCGCTCTTTCTTCCGCTCCAGCTTGGCCAGCTCGGGCCGGTAGTTCTCGAGATTGGCATTGTGCTCGATCCGGATGCGGTTGACTTCCTTCGTGTATTCTTCGCAGAACGCGGCGCAGAGCGCGTCATCCATCAGATGGGCCTGCAGAGCGTGGAGCACAGCCTCTTCCAGTTTGGCCCGGGAGAGCGTGAGTCTATTGTCGCAGGTGCTCTTGTTCCGCGCCGTTGAGCAGCCGAGCTGCGTTGTCGAGACCATCGATATGCCGCCGCCGCTGTTGATCTCGCCCTGCTTTGCCTTCACGGCATCCCAAAGGTCCTGATCGATGATCCGCAGCGCCGGCACGTCCTTGACGATCCATTCCTCTTTCGAGTTGGGCCGTGCCTGACGTTTGCCGGTTTCCGGGTCTTTGATGAAGCGTTGGCAGTTCCGGGAGCGGTCCGATTACCCACAGCTCTGACCAAGCCTCCTACACCACGTCAGGGGACACTAACCCTTGGCCCGCATTGATGACACGGTCGGTTTCGGCGCTCCGAAACAGGGCGACCCGAGGACCGGTCATTGTTTCGGCCCGTTGGTATAACCTATGGGCCGGTCCGATGGTCGTCGAACCGGTCCACTCCTTCCGAACACCAACACCCTGCCATGAACCGATCAGCCTAGATCCGGCGGTTGAGAGGCGTACGTCTGACGTAAAGACTTGAAACTGCATTGGTTCTTCGCTCGTCTCAAATTGCTCTGCTGTTGAGAAAACCCTTGCAAAATCAACATTCTAGATGCCAATCGGCGGAGTCAGAATCAGACAAGAATGCGCCATGCGTATCCCGAAACCTCACCAAACGGCATAAGGCGAGTGGGCTATCCACCTGAGACTTTTTGCCAGTAGACAAAATGCCGCATCTGATCGTTCTCCATTGCCTTCATTTGTCTGCAATGTAATGTTTCACCTATTGGTGTGCTCTGGGAATGCTGCAGGGCAGCAAAAATGGTAACAAATTGACTTTTTGGAGGAAACGAACGATGATGAAAAACCTTCGCTTGATGGCCAGCCTGACCGGGACGGGATTCCTGAGCATCGTCACCTTGACCGTGCTGGCTGGGCAGATCAATGACAACAGTTTCTTTTGGCTGGCGGCGGCCACCGCCTGCTTCATGCTGGCCGCGATCAGCGAAACGGAATGACTGGATGGTGTGGGTTTGGGGGGAGGGAAGCTCTCGCTTGACTCCCTCCGAACCGTGCGCGGTATTCCCGCTCACGGCCGTCCGGTCGCTGGTTACCTCATCGGGAATCGTACGCTCGGACATCGGTTGTGGCTAGCGTGAACAGCCGGCACGTTGCGAGGACGGCATTTGGCCCTTTCTTGTGATCATCCACGTCCTAGGGCAAGTCCTAAGGCAAATGCCGAGTAGAGTGAGTCAATCTGCGACGATGATGTTCTCGGAAATCAAATGGCTAGAGCGTTTTGCGCGAACCCGTGTGAACGGAAAATACTCTAGCCGCCGGCCGGACGCTTTTCCTGCTGGCGGCTGTTGCCGACATCGGCGTGTGGCCACGGGATCCAGATCCCGTGGCTGCAGGCATCCTACATGTCGAGGCGGAGACCCAGGGCATCGCCGGTCGCCGCTTGGTGTTCGCGTCGCAATCGGACACGTTGGCACATCTGGTCAGATACGCTCTCGGCCACTTGTTCCTCGACGTCCGGCCTGTGAATGCCCACAGCATAGCCAGCGACGCCCGGTGGGCGGTCTTGCCTGTACTCACCGGCCCAGGCGACAAAGTCATACCCATGGCCCGCATTGACGACAGGTTCGGTTTCGGCACTGAACGAGGAGCGCGGGCATCCCTGCCGGCTGGGCCGCCGCCATCTTGGCGGCCGGCTGCTGGGCGTGGTCCGGGCCGGCTGGAAGCCGCCGGCCCAGCCGGCACGGCTGCCGGCGCTCCGAAACAGGGCGGT
>JANQJV010000067.1 GCA_028281465.1 Azospirillaceae bacterium
GATCTTCATGCCGACAACCGTGCTATAAAGGAGGGCACGCCGTCGAAAAGCCACCGTTTCGGTCATGGTGGGTCGGTCGAAAGGCCGGTGTGCGACTAGCAAGACACTCCCGACCTTGACCAGAGACGGTGCTGGACCGTCGGTGCCTGTCCGGTCCATTGCCATGGACGTCTCGACACAGCATCATGCCGCGGCAAATACGCCGCGCCCAAAAGCCAAGCTTGGAATGCACCCCATGTTCCCACCCGGCACCACCGTCCGCTCCCCCGCCGCCATGCTGTCGCTCAACACGGCCACGCTGCGCCCGCAGTGGTCGCTGGCCGAGTGCATCGACGGCTGTGAGCGCCATGGCCTGGGCGGCATTTCGCCCTGGCGCGACAAACTGCAGGAGCTGGGCGTGGCCGAAGCGGCGCGGCGCATCGCCGATGCCGGGCTTGCCGTCACGGGCCTGTGCCGCGGCGGCCTGTTCACCGCCGCCGATGCCGCCGGTCGCGCCGCCGCCATCGACGACAACCGCCGCGCCATCGACGAGGCGGCCGCCATCCGGGCCGCTTGCCTCGTGCTGGTGTGCGGCGGCCTGGCACCCGGCTCGCGCGACCTCACCGGCGCCCGCCAACAGGTGGCTGACGGCATCGCCGCCATCCTGCCGCACGCCCGTGCCGCCGGCGTGCCGCTGGCGATCGAACCGCTGCACCCGGTCTATTGCGCCGACCGCTGCTGCATCAACACGCTCGACCAAGCGCTCGACCTGTGCGATCCGCTCGGCGAAGGGGTCGGTGTGGCCGTCGACGTTTACCACGTTTGGTGGGATCCGGCCGTCCGGCCCGCGATCGCCCGTGCCGGCACCACGGGCCGCCTGCTCGCCTTCCACGTCTGCGACTGGCTGGTGCCGACCCGCGATCCCCTGCTCGACCGCGGCATGATGGGCGACGGCGTCATCGACATTCTGGGCTTTCGCCGCGCCGTTGAAGCCGCCGGCTTTCAAGGCCCCAACGAAGTGGAGATTTTCTCAGAACTGAACTGGTGGAAACGCGACCCAGACGAGGTGCTGCAGGTTGCCGTGGAACGGAACGCGGCGTGTTTGGGGTGAGCTCGCAATACCGGCCAGGCCACGGGATCAGGCACGATGATGGACCAATGGCGCGAGATGTCGACCGATGCGTCGGGCCGACGTGTTTCGGAGCGCTGGCATCCCTGCCGGCGCCCTTTGTTCAGCGTCGAAACCGAAGCGGCAGTATGCGGGTTGCTTGTCTTGAGGCTGGAAGCAGGCTTCACACCAACCCTGACGCCTCGCATTTGCCGATAGCCCTGCTTCACCAGTGAACCACAAAGACGCACGAAGACCTCACTCTGAAGCCCATTCTCCTCAGTGACTCCTCCGGCCTTCAAGGTGGTTTTTGGAGCGCGCTCATCCGCCCCGGTCGCCATCGATGGGCTCATACACCCCATACCGTGCGCAGCCAGCGACATCATTCCCACTGGCCGTGTCCCACTGGGCAAGACAATGACCGTTTGCTATTGTGTTGCATCGACAGAAAGGATGATCAACCGAATACTAATGATGAGTTTTGAATTATGAATGAAGCTCAGAAAGGACACCAGAGACACGAAATCTTCCTATCCTATGCCAGTGTCGACTACCCCTGGGTGTGCCACTTGGTGGCACATCTGAAAGCGGCTGGACTCAAGGTGTTTATTGACCGGGAGTCCATCGAACCGGGGACGTTCTGGCTCGATGCGCTGCAGACCGCCATCAAGGACGCGAGGATCGGCCTTCTGGTGCTCTCAAGACATACGTTTGAAAGCGCATGGGTGCAGCGTGAATGGGCGGCATTCCTGGAACGTGCCGGCACGACCAACGGGTTCAGGATCATTCCGCTGGTGCTGGACACGGACGCACCCGAGTTGCCATTCCTCAAACAGCACCAGTCCATCGATTTCAGTGACCCTGCAGTGTATGGCGCAGGTGTGCGAAAGCTGCTGCAAACGGTCGGTGCCATGCCACCACGGAACCAGGAGATCGCAGCACCGACCGTGCCGCGCGATGGCGCCGTGAACCAAGACCCCGCCGGGTTCGACCAATTCATCGACCGAATTCTCAAAAGCGTTTCGGCGTCACCTTGGAACGCAATCCTCCTTGCTCGCAAAGATATGCCGACCGCCTGGTCGAAAGACCGGATGACGCAGAAAGCGCGCGCCCGCTTTCCCGACGTGCGCACCGTGGCAATCCCCTACTTGCCGGGGGCAACGGATTCCGAATTCTTCGTGACAATCGCCAAGCTACTTGGCCTCCCGTCCATGGTGACCGGTGCGCCTGCGTTCATCACCAATCTGCACGATCAGGTGTCGGCAGCACCCCCCGTCTTTCTGTTGGTGACGGGGATCGAAAGACTACCGGACACGATCCGGGTCAGTTTCGCTGACAGCCTGCGCAGCCTTCTGGAAGCCACCGATGGCAGGCTCCGCGTGCTTCTGATCGGTGAAAACGGCCTCTGTTCCCTGAAGTATGGTAATGGAGATCTGTCCGTGCTCAGCAGCGCCCGTGATCTGCGCTGGCCCGATGTCACGGAAGCCGACGTTGTGGCCCTCGGGCAAGAGGCAGGCCTGGATGACCGCTTGTTTCAATTCCTCACCCCGAATCAATTGCTGGCGCTGACCGGTGCCCATCCTAACCTGCTCATGGATGCGTTTGCGGCGCTCGGCGAACAGACGGTTCGGAATGCCGATGATCTGAATCCGCATCTGCTAAACAACCAAGCCGTCTATCGCCAGTTTTCCCTGATCCGCAATGATCCACAAAAAGTTGTCAAAACCCGAGCTTTGTTGAGCCAAGACGATGTCGGTCCTTTTGAATGGTATTTGCAAGACGAGGTGCTGAACGCGCTGTACTGGGGCAATCTGGTCAAGGTGCAGGATGGGCGGCTCTTTTGGCGCTGCGATATCATCAAGATGATCGGCCGCCGCGTGTTGGAAGGCAACTGATGCGCCTGCTCAGCATCCTGCTGGTGCTCGTGACGCTCAGCACGCCACACCTCGCTCTCCGCGCCGAGCCGACCCCACCGCCCTTGGTTCCGGACGGTGAGATCGTTCCCAATTGGCGGGAGTTGATCGGGCAGAGTCCGAAACAAACTTTCTACTACGCACTTGCCTGGTCACCGGATGGAACCAAGATCGCCAGCGCAAGCAACGCCGGTACGATCCAACTCTGGGACAGCCAATCCGGACAAGCCCTCAACACGCTCCAAGGGCACACCGGTCCCGTTTTGGCCGTTGCCTTCGCTCCGGATGGCACCAGAATTGCTTCAGCGAGCAGTGACAACACTGTCCGCATCTGGGACGCTCAATCCGGACAGGCCATCAACACTCTCCACGGACACACCAATTACGCTTTTTCTGTAGCCTTCGCCCCGGATGGCACCAGAATTGCCTCAGCGAGCAATGACAACACTATCCGCATCTGGGACGCTCAATCCGGACAAGCCCTCAACACGCTCCAAGGGCACACCGGTGCCGTTTGGGCCGTTGCCTTCGCTCCGGATGGCGCCAGAGTTGCCTCAGCGAGCAGTGACAACACTGTCCGCATCTGGGACGCTCAATCCGGACAGGCCATCGACACTCTGCACGGACACACCACTTCCGCTTTGTCTGTAGCCTTCGCCCCGGATGGCGCCAGAATTGCTTCGACGGGCGGTGACAGCACTGTCCGCATCTGGGACGCTCAATCTGGACAAGCCCTCAACACGCTCCAAGGGCACACCGGTGCCGTTTGGGCCGTTGCCTTCGCCCCGCATGGCACCCGAATTGCTTCGGCGAGCCGTGACAATACTGTCCGCATCTGGGACGCTCAATCTGGACAAGCCCTCGACACGCTCCAAGGGCACACGAGTATCGTTTGGGCCGTTGCCTTTGCCCCGGATGGCAGCAGAATGGCCTCAGCGAGCGGGGACACCACCGTCCGCATCTGGGATGCCCAATCCGGACAAGCCCTCAAAACTCTCCGAGGGCACACGAGTACCGTTTGGGCCGTTGCCTTTGCCCCGGATGGCAGTCGAATGGCCTCAGCGAGCGGGGACCACACCATCCAGATCTGGGATGCCCAGTCCGGACATGCCCTCAATACTCTCCAAGGGCACACGAATTTCGTTCTGTCCATTGCCTTCACCCGGGATGGTACCAAAATCGCCTCCGCAAGCGTGGACAATACCATCCGCATTTGGGACGCCCAATCCGGACAGACGATCAATACACTCCAAGGACATGCAAATTGGGTCAGCGCCGTCGCCTTCGCCCCGGACGGCGCCAGACTTGCCTCCGCAGGCAATGACAGTCTTGTCCGCATCTGGGATGCTCAATCCGGACAGGCTATCGATACGCTCGAAGGACACAAAGACTGGGTCAGGGCCGTTGCTTTCGCACCGGATGGCACCAAAATTGCGTCAGCCAGCGATGACCGCACCGTCCGCATCTGGGACGCCCAATCCGGACAAGTCATCGATTCACTCGAAGGGCACACAGATTGGGTGAGGGCCGTCGCGTTCGCGCCGGATGGTGCCAGACTTGCTTCAGCCGGCGATGACAACACCGTCCGCATCTGGGATGCCCAATCCAGACAGCCCCTGAACACACTCCAGGGCCACACACAGGGGGTTTCGGCCGTCGCCTTCGCCCCGGATGGGATCAGACTTGCCTCGGGGAGCCGGGACAGCACCGTCCGCATCTGGGATACCCAATCCGGACAAACTCTCAACACACTCCAAGGGCACACAGACGAGGTCTGGACCGTCGCCTTCGCCCCGGATGCAACCAGACTTGCCTCGGGGAGCTGGGACAACACCGTCCGCATCTGGGACGCTGACAGGGGTGCATGGCTTCGAGTTTTCGCCACCGGACCGCGCAATGCGTGGCTGACTTGCAGGGCAATCGACAACCGGTGTTGGCGTTTCGACGACGGCACGTTCCTGTCGGAATGGGACCATGGGCAGAATCGCCGCATCCCGATTGTACCCCGTGACGCAGGAGGCGACGTTCGCATCATCGTCCAACCCCAACCAGGCACCACGGCTTCGACAGGCACCTGGCAGGCTCCGGGGCCCATGACCTTTGTGGTCGAAAACGCAGGCTTGCACCCGGCGTATTTTATTCGCCTCTCTCAAACTCCCGGGGACATCCCGTCTCCGGGAGTCGTGCTGAAGCCAATCCCACCAATCATTTCCCTTGCTCCAGGCGAGGTTCGAGAGGTGTCGACGACTTTGCTGCCCCACACAGCCACAGTCGCGCCACGGGGCACCGACCGTGCGACACTCTCCATCCAGATTGAAACGGCAACCCAGGCACCGGTCATCCTCAGCATTCCCGTTGAGGTCATGGCCCCAACCTTGGAAGTCGGAAATGCGGTGCTCCACGCGGGCGATGAACCGATCCTCGAGGTTCAGCTCGCCAATACTGGGGGCGCCGACGTGAATGATCTGCTCATCAATGCGAGCCTTCGTATCCCGGGTGGTGCAGAGACGCCCTCTTTCGATCAGATAACCAGACCCCGTATCCGAAGCGGCGAAAACACAACCGTCGTCTTTAGCCTGCCGGGATCGTTAGGCACACCGACGGAAGCAACCCTGGACCTTGCGATCCGAACGACCGGGCTTCCCCTGTTCATTTGGGACTTCCGCGATTTGGAGATTATGCGCCCCTCGGCGGTTTGGGCGTGGGCAGCTCTGGTCGGCACAGTGTTGATGCTCTCGGCTCTCTTCTACTACCAACGCGTCTGGCGTCGTCCAGTGTTGGTCCAGGTTTCGCGAGAACCGACCCAGCTCTTCGATCTGGAACCCCGGCAACTGCCGCTGGTCAAATGGCTGCTCACCCATTCCCGCCGGATCGACGATGTCGTGACCAGCGCCGGCAGCCACCGGGCCCGGTTAGACGCCGCAGCCAATCTTGTGCAAACGCCAGCCGCTGTCTCGCGCCTGGAGCAATTCGCCACGGTTCTGGGCGCCACCGCGACGGCCATTCGGGCCGACGCGCCGGCGCTGCACCGCCTGCGGCTGCCACAAGACTTCCCCCTCAATCTCGATGAATGCCTGGCGGCGACGGCGTTGGACGATCAGCCAGCACCGCATTTCGTCGATGGCTTCAAAACCGCCATTCAGACCGCGGGTCCCCAGAAGATCACACTGTTGCTGCTGTTCGATCCGGCCCAGCGCGAACAGGCTCACCGCCTGCTCTCCGACACAGCCAGCTCGGTGATCATCCCCAGCGGGGCAGAGCTGACCCGCGTGCTGTTGGCCAACGACCCGCGCCGCGCCTTCGCCCAGGTGATCGCGAGCCATACGCCGCGAACCATGATCTCGCCCTACGTTGTCGGCGGCGGAGTGTCCAAAGCCTCCATGTTCTTTGGCCGGGCGGCGGAACTCAGCCATATCCTCAACCGCCAGCCGGCCAGCTTCTTTTTGGTCGGCGGCCGCCAGATCGGCAAGACCAGCCTTTTGAAGGAGATCGACCGGCGCGTTAAGGCCAGCGGCACGGGCAAGGCGGTGTACCTGTCGATCGGCCAAGCCGATTTCCTCACCAGCCTCGCGGCGAGGCTGCGCGCCGAAGCCTCGCTCGACGCCGTTGTTCAGGCGCTCCAGGACCAGGCCACGGGCGACCGGCTGCTGGTCCTTTTGGACGAGGCCGACGAAGCGGTTGCGCGGGATGCGGCCAATGGCTTCCCCGTCCTGGCCCGTTTCCGCAACCTCAAGGAAGAAGCCGGGACCGCGTTCATCTTCACCGGGTTCTGGCACCTGTACCGGCATGCCACCGCAGACTACCAATCGCCGATCTACAATTTCGGCGAGGTGCGGCGGATCGGCGGCCTAGACGATGTGGCGTGCCGCCGGCTGGCCATACAGCCCATGGCCAGCCTGAACCTGAGCTATGCCGAGGACGGCCTGGTCGAGCGCATCGTCACGGCCAGCGGCAGCCGTGCCGATCTGATTTCGAACATCTGCCACACGATTGTAGAAAACATCGACCCGACCGCCCGGCAGATCACCACCGATGATGTCGACCGTGCTTTCGCGTCTGATGCAGTCAGCCAGAGCATCGGAATCATGAAGAGACTGATCGGCGATCCGGAGGCCGCACAAATCGATCGCATTGTCGTGTACGCCACCGTCGAGCGAGACTCCTTCACGATCGATGATCTGTGGGCGGCGCTGGCAGTGCACGATCTCACCATACCCATCGATACGCTGCGCCAGTCCCTGGAACGGCTCGAACTTGCCAACATCCTGCACCACGAACGCCGTCACTACACCTATAGGGTGCCACTCCACGTCGACGATATCCGCGCCATGGGGCCCGCCGATGAACTCCTCCGCGAAATCGCCACCATACCCGGAGTGAAGCCAGCATAGGTTGGTGCTCCGGGCCGACAACCAGGCAATGCCCCAGAGCAACGCCTGGAAAACCGGACATCCGCACCACTGGGAGCGAAAACCACCCAATTGTAAAGAACCGTTTCGGCGCGCAACACGACCGTCCGCAAAACGGTGCGGGCCGTGTCATGCCGACGAAGGCGTCGACGCTCCGATAGAGCGATCACTGGTGCGCTCTCCCAGAACGGCCGATCCTCCCTCTGCCGACCCGAGCCGGCTGGAAGCCGGCAAGGATGCCGGCGCGTCGATGCGGCGCAGGTTTGGGTAATCCCCATGGCCCGCCTTGACGACAGGTTCGGTTTCGGCGCTGAACGAGGAGCGCCGGCATCCCTGCCGGCTGGACCGCCGCCATCTTGGCGGCCGGCCGCTGG
>JANQJV010000071.1 GCA_028281465.1 Azospirillaceae bacterium
AAACAATGACCGATCCTCGGGCCGCCCTGTTTCGGAGCGCCGGCATCCTTGCCGGCTGGACCGCCGGCCCGGGCCACGCCCAGCGGCCGGCCGCCAAGATGGCGGCGGTCCAACCGGCAGGGATGCCGGCGCTCCTCGTTCAGCGCCGAAACCGAACCTGTCGTCAAGGCGGGCCATGGGTATCATCCGGTCTGCGCGCGCATCTCGCGCCGCCGCATCGGCATGCCGTCGATGACCGCAAAGAGCCGGGCCATGCTCACCGGTTCCGACGCCCGCAGCTTAACGCCGGTGTCCGTCCCCACGAGCCGGACGGCGCAGGTCTCCGGCGCGACGGCGAAGCGGTCCCGGAGGTCGGCGGCTGGCGCCGGGACGGCCGGCCCCACCACCGTGTCGACCGTGTCGCCGACCACCACGATCACAACCATATCTCGCGCACGCACGCCTGGCAGCGCCGCATCCACCCAGGCGCGCTGCGCGAGCCGGGACGGATGGCTGTCTGAGGGCGCAAAAACGACGAGCGGGCGGTGGCGCCATGCGTAACCGTCCATGGCCTTGGCCCCCACGCCACCGGCCACCAGTGCCAGGGTCACGAAAGCAATCAGACAGCACGATGCGGCAAGGCGAACCATGGTTGCACCCTTTGTTTGAAACACTGCCAGAGAGCGACAATGCCCCGCCGCGTTGCCAAGCGCCGGTGTCCGACCTACGGCTTGAACACCATGAGCACGAACACGGCGACCAGGCCGAGGAATGCCGGCCAGCCGAGCAGAAACCAGGCCCGCATCAGGGCATGGTAGGCCGGCGGCAGGGCCGTGCCGGCATCCACGGCCGTCGTGGCAAGATGGGCGACGCGCATCTGGATGACCACGACCGGCAGCCAGCAGGCACCGGCCAAAGCATAGAGCCCATAGGTGGCGAGCAGCCAGGCGCTGTCCAGCGGATAACCGGCAAGCCAAGCCAGCGCCAAGCCGGTTGCCGGCTGCACCACGATCGCCGGGGTGGTGAACACCCAGTCGGCCAGCACGGTGCGCCGGGCAGCGACGGCAATGGCCTCCCGGTTGCCGCCCAGATGGGTGGCGTACATATGGAACGCCGTGCCCAGCCCGGTGCCGAACAGAACGGTCGCGCTCAGGATGTGCAGCACCTTGAGCCAGAGATAGCCATCGGCAAACAGGGCGAGGTCGGGCAGTGTCAGCATGGCGTCAATCCTCCGCGGCCATCACCACCAGGGTGGCGGCGGCCAAAGGGATGTTCTTGGTGAGCGGACCGAACGGGTGCAGCCACCAGGCGGACAGGAACAGGGTGATCAGCAGGCTGTAGACGGCCATGACGCCGAGCATGAGGGCGCCGATCAGCCGCGGACGGAAACGCAAGAGGAGAGCCATCCCCAGGGCCAGATCCGCCGCCGCCCCACCGAACAGCAGCGCGAGCGCCGGCGGTCCGGTGACACCAAGCTGTGCGACCAGATCCAGGCTGTCGGCGACGGGATAAACGCCGACGGACAGAACGCCGGTGACAATCCACAGCAAAGCCATGGTCACGCGCAACGGGGGCAGAAGGAAATATAAGCGTGCGGCCAGACGGTCGGCCCGCGTCGCCGGCCGACGCGCCAAACCCGCGGCGACCGAAACCGGCCCCACCCCGGTATGCCGGCGCAAGGCGGCCGGGTCGGCCGTGGCCCCGTGCTCGAGCATGCGCAAAGCCGCCCGGCCGAGCAACGGGGCCCCGACCAGGTCACCGGCCCAGCCGGCGGCGTGCAGGATCGGACGCGGGATCGGCATCACCGGCGCCGGCCGCCATCCGAGCCAGCTCCGAAACCGCTGGACATAGGCAGTCGCCGACAGCTCTTCCCCGCCGACCACCGGCAGGACGGGCGGCAGCGGTGCCGCCGCGTCAAGCCCATCCCGAACGGCCTCGGCGACCGCCTCCACCGACACCGGCCGCACCAAACCACCACCCAAGCCCGGAAGCACCGGCAGCGCGGCCAACGCCTGGAACAACCGGGCGCTGCGCCCGTCCGGTCCATACACCAACGACGGCCGCAGCACGACCCAACCCGGCGGCCGGTCACGCAGGATCTCCGCGTCGACCACACCCTTGCTGCGCAGGAACAGCGTGTCCGCCGCCGGATCGGCGCCCAAGGCAGAGATCTGAAGGAAGCGCCGAATGCCGGCGGCCCGGGCCGCCGCCACGAGCGCCAGCGGCGCCTCGCCCTGCACCCGCTGCAGGGTGGCGGCATCGGCGAGCGCGCCGACGGCGTTGACCACCGCGGTGCATCCGACGAGGCGCGGCGTCCAGTCGCCCGGGACCCTCATGGTTTGGACGTCGAACACCCGGTGGTCCCGGTCAGGCCAAAGCTGCCGCAGAGTCTCTCCGGCACGGCCGTGGCAGAGCACGCTGTGGCCGGCCGCCGCCAGACAGGGCACGATGTGCCGGCCCAGGAATCCCGTGGCGCCCAGCACCAGCACGGTGTGCCGGCTGGTCATCGCAGCAACCGGGCGATGCCGGCGCCCAGGGCGACGACCCGCTCCATGGCGCTGCGCGGCAGGGTGCGGGTCTGCTCATACCAGCCGGCCAAGCCATCGACGAAACCCATCATGGCCTGGATGCGCTGTTTGGTAACCGGGTGCAGCCCCGCATCCTCATCCGCCTCCACCGTGCAGGCGCGCAGCATGGTGAGGGTCGGGTCGATCTCGCGCTTCTTCCGCTCCTCGACGATCTTGAGGAAGATGCTCCACGGCTCGGTGTCGGCGGCAAAATGGTCACGCCGGTCGCCGAAACCGTGCACCACCTGCACCAACCCATAGGACTGCAGCTCGCGCAGGCTGGTGCTGACATTGGAGCGCGCGATGCCGAGCGTGCGCGCAATCGCCTCCGCCGGCAGCGGAGCCGGCGACAGATACAGCAGCGCATGCACCTGCGCCACCGATCGGTTCACCCCCCAGCGCGTCCCCATCTCGCCCCAATGCAAGACGAAGCGCTCCATCACCGCCGTCAGTTCCATCGGACTCTTCCGTTATTTCTGTCCATTCAGAAATAACGAGCAGGAGCGTCGACGTCAAGGAGTGGTCATCGGTCTTTCGGGGTTCCAACAAACCCGAGAACAAAACAGGATTCCCTGACGCCGCTCTGCGCGGTATACATCGTGCCACCCACGCGTCGGCATCGGACCGGCCATTCGGCACCGTGACGGACCCTGCCATGGCGGAATCCTCGATCGAATGGACCGATGCCACCTGGAATCCGGTGGTCGGGTGCACCGCCGTCTCAGCCGGGTGCACGCATTGCTATGCCGTGGCCATGGCCAAGCGGCTCGAGGCCATGGGCATGACAAAATACGCCGGCCTGACGCGGCCGAGCGGCGCCGGCACGGTGTGGAGCGGTGCGCTGCGGGAGGACTGGACGGCGCTGGCACTGCCGCAGCGCTGGCGCAAGCCCCGACGCATCTTCGTCAACTCCATGGGCGACCTGTTCCACGAACAGGTCAACGACGATTTCATCTCCGCCGTGTGGCAGACCATGCGCACCACACCGCGGCACAGCTATCAAATCCTAACCAAGCGCCCGCAGCGCATGGCCGCGTTCGTCGCAACCCAAGTCGGCGCCGTTTTGCCCAACGTCTGGCTCGGCACCAGCGTGGAAGACGCCCGGGTCGTCGACCGCCTGGACGACCTGCGCGCCGTCCCGGCACAGATCCGCTTCGTCTCCTTCGAACCGCTGATCGGGCCGGTCGGCCGTGTCGATCTCACCGGCATCCACTGGGCCATCGTCGGCGGCGAAAGCGGCCGCCACGCCCGCCCGATCCGCGAAGCCTGGATCGCCGAAATCCACGGCCAGTGCCGACAGGCCGGCACCGCGTTCTTTTTCAAACAGTGGGGCACCTGGGGTAAAGACAACAAACGCCGCTCCAAGAAAGCCAACGGCCGCACCTACCGCGGGCAGGTTTGGGACGAGATGCCCGCAGAAACCGGGACATAGGATGGCCCTTCAGATCCACCATCCCTGGGTGTCGCGGTGCCGGGCCCGATCAGCCAAATGAAAGGAAAGCGATGGCGCCATGACGCGAAAAACCCTCGACTGGTGCGGTGGCGCCGAACTGGAGGATCATTCCCGCCGGAAACACGCCATCCTGCGCCAATACTACTATGACTATCTCATGGTGCGCTGCCAATTGCCCCAGCGCAGCCGCTTCCGGCATGCGGTCATCGACGGTTTCGCCGGCGGCGGCCGGTACCGCTGCGGTTCGGCCGGTTCTCCCGTGATCTTCCTTGAGGAACTGACCCGTGCCGTCGAGGCGGTCAACCTCCGACGCGGCGAACAGAAGGCGGGCCCGATCGAAATCGAGTGCTTGCTGGTCTTAAATGACACCAGTCGGGACGCGATCGATCGGCTCAAAGAGACTATCACGCCCCTTCAGGCCGCCATCAAACAGACCGCTCCGGCCGTCAGGCTGAGCGTCGAGATCTTCAACCAGCCATTCGAAACGCTCTACCCCAAGCTGGGCGAGATGCTGCACCAGCGCCGCTTCCGAAGCGTGTTGTTCAATCTGGACCAATACGGGGACATCGACGTCAACCAACGAACGATTTCCGACATCATGGGCCGCTTCGTCGCGCCCGAAGTCTTCCACACGCTCGGCATCCAATCGCTGGTCTCCTTTCTGCGCAAGGGCGATCGCGGAGCCTTGAAAGAACGCC
Organism: Azospirillaceae bacterium; assembly: GCA_028281465.1. Taxonomy (GTDB): domain Bacteria; phylum Pseudomonadota; class Alphaproteobacteria; order Azospirillales; family Azospirillaceae; genus JANQJV01. The sequence continues at coordinate 4,698 of JANQJV010000071.1, forward strand.
TGAAACACCTTGGATTGTCCGAGACGGATCTGGATGCGCTGGACGGGCCCATGAATCGCCAGGCTTGGCTTGGCGCCGCCGAGAAGCTCGTTTTCGACGCCTTTGAACGCTGTGCGCCTTTTGTCAGCCCGTTCTCGATCCACAACCCCAATGGCTGGCGCTACTGGCTGATCCATTTCGCCAAGGCGTACCGGGCACGCGACATCTTGCACCAGAACAGCACCATGCAAGCGCATTACGGCCGGTCCGGCCTGGAGATGCTGTCATACAACCCAGCCGTGGAGACCGGCACGCTCTACCTGTTCGATGCGGCCGGCCGCGCGCTGGCGAAAAACCAGCTCATGGAAGACATTCCCCGCATGATCCGCGATACGGGCGATGCCATGCCGGTGGCCGAGTTCTACGAAGGCATCTACAACGCCACCCCAGCGCACAGCGACGACATCCATGCCGGTCTGATCGACAACCCCGATCTGGACGTCGTCACCCAAACCGGCGGCCAACGCCGCAAAGCCAACACGATCAAGATCGACGACACCATAAGACTAAAGCAGCAGAGGAGCTTCTTCTCGATTTTGCGGCCGAAGCAAGAGAACTGACTCGCTCCGACGTTCATGAAGGTCGTCACGCCGGCTCTTCGTGGTTCTTGGGTGAGCTGACAAGAAACAGGGTCCGATGGTTCTCGTTTCCGGAGTCCCACCGAGCCAGCACAAAGGAATGACCGTTCGCATATCATAAAATAACACGACATGGCTGGGCCGGATGAGTCCGTCCGTCCTCGTCCACAACGCGTTGCCAGCGGATAGTATCCAAATCCATGAGGTCTAACAAACATGCTCCGGAGGTAAAGCCACCCGCTGACACAAAGGGGGGGTGCTCCGAGTCCTTAGGGTCAAACCAGAGAACGGGCTCATCGGCCCTAAGCAAAGTCCGACCTCCAGGCTGACGACACCTGCCATAAAGCAATCTGCAAACTTGCCAAACAAACCTCCCAGGTATGGCCTCTGGGAGAATGCGACGGCGCCAGTGTTACCCGGCCACCAGATCGGGGGTGAGTTCAGCACATTTGCGTACGGCGAGCATGGAACCAGCGGTGTGCAAGGCTTCGGCGCAACCGCTGGCGACCAGTTCCTGGCAGTATTGTAGCACGCCAGGGGCATGATTGACGGCATTGTCATGCTTGAGCCCATCGTTGGGCACGGCGTCGTGGAACAGCACGATGGGGTCCTTGCCATCCATGGCCACGATCGAAGGCCAATGTGCGGCTGTATCCGCCTTGACCCCTTCGTAGCTGTGATCGCCGTCGATCAGGGCAAAACCGAACCGACGGCCCGTCAATGCGTGGCGGGAGTCGGCCACGAGCAGCTCCAGCACCCCCTGCTGCACGGCCTGCTCGAAAACCTGGTCGCAGAAGGGATGGTGGCGGGGGGCGATGTCCACACTGACCACGCGACGCGTCGCCGCGGCCAGCAGGAGCAACACGGTCGAGCCACCTTGGAAGCGGCCGATTTCCAGAACGTCGCCGCCGGTTCTGCGGACCATGGTCCAAAGCAGCGCCGCCTCGTCGAAGTTCATGCGGATGATGCCGCGGTTGCGGTTGTCGCACTGAAAGAGAAATGCGAGAGATTCGAATTTGGGAGTGAGTTTGAGGTCCATGTGCCGTCTCCTGGTTGCGGCGCGTGGCCCGGAGTGCCAGCAGCCTTGGTATCTCAGGCACGAACCCAGCTACGCCCCTCGTGGCCATACGTGATCACGTCGGCGTACAACATTTCAGCCACCATCTCCGCACACGCCGTCAGACGTGGCCCGGGTCGGCTGAAGGCACGGTTGCCGTCCACCAGAAACACCCTTCGGGTCTGCACCGCGCGCAGCTCCTGCCACCCGCGCCGGCCGGTCAAGGCCGGCAGTTCCGCTCGCGTTCGAGAGAGATCAAAGCCGCAGGGCATGACCAGAATGATGTCAGGATCCAATGCGCGCAAGGCATCCCACTCAAGCCGCGGCGCCTTGCCGCCGATCGTGCCAAGCACATCCCGACCGCCGCCGGCGGCAACCAGTTCCGGCACCCAATGGCCCGCCGCGATCAGCGGATCCAGCCACTCCAAGCATACGACCGTGGGTGGTGGTGACAAGCCGGCGGTGCGGGCGGCCACGGCCGCAACCCGGTCCGACAACTGGTCGGCCACCGCTTCCCCCAGCTCGCGCATGCCCAGAACCGTGCCAAGGCGGACGAAATCCTGCCACACATCCGACAACCGATATGGTGCCAGAGACATCACCTGCACCGGACGGCCAAGCCAACCATCCAGCGCCTCTTGAAGATCTTCCGGTGTGACCGCGCAGGCTTCGCATTGAGTCTGGGTTACGATCAGGTCGGGGGCGAGTGAACGTATCTGTGCCGTATCGACGCCATAGACCGACAGGCCTTGTGCCAGAAGGTCGCGAACCTGCCGATCGATATCCGCGCTGTTGGCCGTGGTGTCGATCTTGGGCTGCGTACACACGGGCAGCCCGTCGATGCCGCCTGGGAAATCGCAGGCATGGGACCGACCGACCATATCGTCGGCAAACCCGAGAGCGGCCAGACACTCCGTCGCCGCCGGCAACAGCGAAAGAATACGGGGCCCGTCCGTCACGCGGCTCGTCCCGTGGTGCGTCCGGTCGGAAGGATGGGTGGTGTCGATGGCTCCGCCGTGCCGGACGGATCGGGCACCGGATCATCGAAGTGAAATGGTCGCAGGTTGCGCAGGAACTGCTCGGCCGACGCACGCCAAGAAAACTGCAACGCATACGCGCGACATCGTTCGGCCGGGATGGTGAGCGCGCCGAGAACCGCCTCACGCAGGTCATCCTTCAGGCATGCCACGTCCACGTCACCAACCACATCCATGGGCCCCGGTACCGGATAGGCGGCCACCGGCACCCCGGAGGCCAGGGCTTCCAGGAGAACCAGACCAAAGGTGTCGGTGCGCGACGGGAACACGAACACATCTGCGGCGGCGAAGTAACGCGCCAGGTCTTCCCCGTGGCGCGATCCAACGAAGCGCACGTCGGGATAGCGCAGCCGGAAATCTGCCATCTGCGGCCCGTCGCCAACCACGTACTTCGTGCCCGGTAGATCCAGGCCAAGGAAGGCATCCAGGTTCTTTTCCACGGCGACACGGCCAACATACATGCTGATCGGCCGCGCATCGGTCAGGAAGCCTTTGTCGCGCGGGTGAAACAGCTTGGTATCAACGCCGCGCGTCCAGCGTCGAAGGTTGGTGAAGCCGCGTTGGCGCAGCATCGTTTCGATGGACGGGGTGGCCACCATGACCGCCTCGGAATGCCGATGAAAGCGACGAACGAAAGCATAGCTCCAGGACAACGGGATCGGCGCCCGATCACGCACATACTCTGGAAACCGGGTGTGGTACGCGGTGGTGAACGGACGGTTGCGACGCAAGCAGTACCGTCGCGCAGCATGGCCGAGCGGGCCTTCGGTGGCGATATGGATGGCATCGGGCTTGATGGCATCGATCAGCCGGGGTAACCGCCGACCGGCAAACACGGCCACGCGGATTTCCGGATACGACGGCAAAGGTACGGTGCGGAACTGGTCCGGCCCGATCACCGCCACCGTGTGACCCATGTCTTCAAGTTCCTCGCGCACCTTGGACAAGGTACGCACGACACCGTTCACCTGGGGATACCAGGCGTCGGTTATGATCAAAATGTTCACGCTGCCGCTCTCATCGGCATGGTGTGCGTCGCCTGCACCCAGTGGATGATTTCCAACTGCCCGCTGTCGTGTTCGACCAAAGCGGTGCAGGATTCGACCCAGTCGCCGTCGTTGCAATAGAGGACACCTTCCATATCGCGCATCTCGGCATGGTGAATATGCCCGCAGATGACCCCTTCGACTTGACGCCGCCGCGCCTCGTCGGCCAAGGCGGATTCATAGTTTCCGATGTATTCGACCGCCGATTTGGCCTTCTGCTTGAGATAGGCGGAAATGGACCAATAGGTAAACCCCAATTTCCGTCGAACGAAATTGAACCACGTATTGACCCAGAGCAGCACCACGTAAGCGTGGTCGCCAACCAGGGCCAACCATTTCGCATATTTCACCACGGCATCGAATTGGTCGCCATGAATAACCAAAAACCGCCGCCCGTCGGCCGTGGTGTGAATGATTTCCTCGACCACATCAACACCGCCAAATTGAAGGTTGAGGAACCCGCGCACCACTTCATCGTGGTTGCCGGGCAAGTAGTAGACTTTGGTGCCCTTACGGACGCGACGAAGAATCTTTTGCACGACGTCGTTGTGGCTCTGTGGCCAATACCAACTGCGCCGCAAACGCCAACCGTCGATCATATCACCGACCAGATACAAATACTCGGACTCATGATGGCGCAGAAAATCCAGCAACAAATCGGCCTGGCAACCGCGCGTCCCCAAATGGACATCGGAAATGAAAATCGACCGAAAGGTCCGTGGTCTGGCTTCCGGTTCCATTTCCTGCCTCCGCTTTCACACCTGAAGTGAAATAAAAATAACATGAAGATGATACGGTCGGGAGAGCCGCAAGTTGGGCAGCACCGTATTGCCCAGTACTTGCCCGACTGGCGAGGATAGATACGAGAACACAGACCTTGTAGCAGTGGGGCCATGCCCCCGCAAGCCCCCGGAAAACGCGGCGGCCACATGGCAGTCCCGCCATGTCAGGCTCGCTTTACGCCGGTCAAGGCTCACCGGCCCCATCGGCCAGTCGGTTGGCCAGCCGACGCAGCCCGTGGAGCGTATTGAGCAGGTCTTCGGTGCCGAGGTGGGCAGCCAGGTCATTGGACCAGGCGACGTGGTGACGCATGATGTCGGCGTAGGCGCGCTCGCCGCGTGCGGTCCGTGCCACCAGCGGTGCACGCTGGTGGTCCGGATTGGATGTCAGGTACACCAGACCACCAGCTTCCAGGTCGTTGACCACCCGTTGGACCGATTGTCTCGCCAACCCCATGCGACGGGCGATCATGGCCACCGTGAGCGGACGGCCCTCGAGTCCAATCGCCCCCAAGACTTTCCAGCGAGCACTGGTCAGACCAAGCGGGGCGGTCAACCGGTCGCCCGCATCCATGAGCAGACCGTTCACACGGAAGACCTCCAGAATGACGTCCGTGAATGCCTGACCGGCTTCAGTCTGGGGGGGATCCGCCATCGATCGTTTTGGCTGTCAGGCCAGACTCAGGGGCGTGTCGTGGCTGTGGTGGCGATGGTGTCGCGCTTCATCTCGGACGCCCGCCGGTATAACCGTGGCAGCCACAAAGTCAATGCCGTCGCGACCGCCACCGCCATTAGGGTCGCCACCAGGAAATGGCTCCACGTCTCCGGCCGGAAGACGCCCAACGACACAATCACCATCAAGATGGGCAGATCCAGGAAATGGGTGAACGTCGGTACTCCTTCGTCACGGGCTTTGGCCAGGGCCGGGGTCATACCGCCGGCCGCGGAAGCCTCCCGCGTCAGTCGCAGCAGACGCATAAAATACAGGCGCGTGACGGTATTGCCTTCGACAAACTCGAACAGGAACAGGGCGACCATGCCGCTCAGCCAGGGCACCGAGAGGAACGCCCAGCCATCGTACCAGACGATGATCATCCACGTGCCGGTACCGCCCAGAAGGAGGGCACCCGGAACCACGAGTCCATCGTAGAACAGGGCGATGCCGCGCACCGCTTCGGCGAAGGCGGTCAAGTTCGTCACCTGACGGGTGCGCAAGTCGCAAACGAACACGCCAATCAGACCGGCGCCGATCAAGGTCAACCCAATGAAGTGCAGGAAACGGGCAATCTCGTACGCCATGGCTCACACCCCGGCTGTGGCGTGGGTCGACGGCGGCGATCGGTCGGCGGGGTTGGCCCGCAGACGCGGGCGGACAACGCCGAGAGTGAGGATGACCAGGACCAGGAGCAGGTTGGCGGCGCCGAGAAGGCTCTCGCGTTGAGTCAACACGGCCAGTCGGGTGAGCGCGACCTCCCCATCCGCTGTGCCATGCAGGGCTGCCACTTGTTGCGCCGCCTCGGTAATCCCCTGGCCCAGTGGTTCGAGCAAAAGGGAACCGTTGGCGGCGACCATGAATGCCAGCCCAATCTTGAGCGGCAACCAGCGATGACGCAGCAAAGCGGGGCGCGTGGCCACCAAACCCAGGCCTGACAGCATGGTAACGACCAATCCGGGCACGGTCAGCCAAGCCGTGCTGGCGTGCTTCGCCCACATCAGGTCGACGAACACAGACGGCTCGGCGACCGGATCGACCAAGCGGCCAAGCAGGATATGGCCGAAGACACTGCCCAAGAATGCCGCCAGGCCCAGGAAATGAATAATTCTCAAAGCTTTGTGCATCGGCCGGCTCCTTCGTCGGCAAAGGCTGCAGGGGATCTGCCGTCAATATATGTCATATTGACAGCATACTGTCAATATGGGCTGAGGTTTTGTCGCACTGGAACGACATGGAGCGCATCGAGCCGGTACGACCGTCCGACCCCGAGATCAGCCATGAACGTCAGCAATCCAGTCGCCGAATAGGACGCAAATTCGTCAATAAACCTGTGCCACCTTGTCGCGGCCGGTATCACATCCGAGTGCTCGGTTTATTGTATTCAGTGATGGAATCACCCGATCGTCATCGATGACCTTGAAAGAGTGCCACCGACAGTTGCCCATCTTTCGGCTATCGCTTCGATCCGTGTGCGCTTTACAGTAGCGGTACCGTGGGCGGAAACCGTTGCGCTGGCCACCGGGTCGGCTTACAAGCCGTTCACCGACCCGGCGTTGCCGGGCGGTGGATTGGTCGTAGAGATTCTGCGGGCCGCTTTGGTCTCTCAGGATTATAAGATCCATCTGACCTAGAGCATTTTCCGCTCACACTGGCTCTCGGAAAACACTCTAGCCATTTGATACAGAGAGGGCGTAGTTTCTTGTTAGTCACTCACCGGCCTTGCGGCCGACCTGCCGGGGATGAAACAGTCCAGTTTTCCGAGCGCATATATAGCAGCGAAGTTTGCTTTTGCT
>JANQJV010000139.1 GCA_028281465.1 Azospirillaceae bacterium
AGAAGCGCTTCGGGATGCTGCCGGATGCCGTTGTCGGCCGTTTGCGCACGGCGACCGGCGACCAACTGGATCGCATGACCGATGCCATCCTGGACGCCCAAACTCTCGACGAGGTGCTTGCTCCGACGCCAGGTCACGGCAGTGGTATGCCGGGCCAAACGGCCGAGCGATCGTGAAATCGTCACGGTACTGAAGCGGTTGATTGGCCGCGTTCGGGAGAATGAGCTGCGGGTAACGATTTTTCTGTGCGGGGACTCTTATTGTGGCTGTGGTGACGTGCTGGATTGGTGCGAGAGCCAGAAGAGCGTGCGGGCAATCTTCGGACTCGCCGGAAATTCGGCTCTCCACCGCGCGGTCGAGACCTTGAAGACCTCGACCGAGAAACGCCTTGCGGCAGCGGCAGAAACCTCCTCCACCGAAAAAAGCTCTTCTGTTTCAAAAGTCCTACGGTGGAAGACAGTGATACGCCAGCCCCTGCCGGCCGCATGTCCGGTGCCCCAGACACTCCAGTCGACTGACCCTCGCCAACGGCAACGACTGCGCCCAACGCAAAGAACCAAGACCGAGAACGGCCCATCCGTCGGCGCTGAACCAAGATGCATACCCGTTCTACCGGCAAAAGCCCGATCGAACGAGCCAGAGGAGGCTCCAACCAATCCACCGCCGCGGAATGAAAACCTGTGGTTGAAAAAACCGAGCTGGAACCCGTTATCTGATCGAGCCTCATGCATTATTCGGCCGAGGTCACTGTTTGTTGTCGGTGCCATCAGCTTTTCGCATCCTGGACAATCCTTCCGCGGCGGCAACGATGCACACATCCAGACTTTCACCGATCCGCTCAAACAGGAACCGGCGCAAGGGTGCCTTGTCGCCACAGTCGAAGGCACGATCCAGTGCGGCGTAATACTCGTCCCGCCGGGCCGGGCGGATCACCACCGGCGGATAATCGGCCCGGCCCAACACCATGTTGGTTAGGCAGACGGCAACCACCAGGTTGCCATCGTGAAACGGCGCGATGCGGGTCAACCGATAATGAAGTTCGGCCGCCGCCTCGGGGCCTGGAGCCAAGTCTTCCATCCACTGCGCCAGCCGGTCCATCAGGGCCGGCACTTGGGTGTGGTCCGGCATCATCGCCCTGGGGACAAATGGCCGGGCCGTGCCGCGCGTCCCCAGGCCCATGGGGCCGGTCCGGAAGGCACCGGCATCGCGTGACAAACGGTGGCGCAGGACACCGTGCACCCGGCACACCACATCGGTCCCAAGAGTCCCCTCCTCCGGGCTGCTCCATGCCCCCACCATATCCAATGCCGCCTGGTGGTTGGCGACCTCCAGGATATCCTCTGCCGGCTTTTCGTCTGGCGGTTCGCCGTCGAGCACCAAACGTTCGGTCTCAGCACGGCTGAGCGTGTTGCCTTGCAGAGCATTGCCGGCATGAACCAATTCCACTTCGAACCACTCGATGATGGCGGCCGCGATCTCCGGCGGCAGCGGGCGCATGGTGTCCAGGGCGGTACGGCGTTCATGCAGGTCGTTGAGGCTGGTCATCGCGATCGGCATTCCCCGTTGGCGCCGTCTGGCCATGGCAAACGCGCCCGGCCGGCACCATTGTATCCTTCCAATGGTTTCACAAGAATGCGTTTTCCCATCCCACCAAGCCTGCGCGAGAGACGCCCTGACCATGCCGAACACGCCCACCCCGATCCACATCATTGGTGGCGGCCTTGCCGGGTCGGAGGCGGCCTGGCAGATCGCCGCTCTCGGGGTGCCCGTGGTGCTGCACGAGATGCGACCAGTGCGTCGCACGGATGCGCACCAGACCGACCGGCTGGCCGAACTGGTTTGCTCCAACTCGTTCCGCTCCGACGACGCCGACCACAATGCCGTTGGTCTGCTGCATGAAGAGATGCGACGCTGCGGATCGCTGATCCTGGCAGCGGCAGACTCGCATAAGGTCCCGGCCGGTGGCGCCCTGGCCGTCGACCGCGACCGTTTTGCCGATGCAGTTTCGGAGACCTTGCTGGCGCACCGGCTGGTCACGCTGGTGCGCGAAGAGATCGCCGATGTGCCAACCGACTGGTCGAGTGTGATCATCGCCACCGGCCCACTGACCTCGCCCCCCCTGGCCGCGTTCGTGCAATCCTTGACGGGCCAGGAGGCGCTCGCCTTCTTCGATGCCATTGCCCCGATCGTGCATACCCACAGCATCGACTTCGACCGGGCCTGGTACCAATCGCGCTATGACAAACCGGGGCCGGGCGGTACCGGCAAGGATTACATCAACTGCCCGTTCGACCGTGACGGTTATCAGGCCTTCATCCAGGCGGTGTTGGATGCCGAGAAGACCGATTTCAAGGCGTGGGAGACCAACACACCGTATTTCGACGGTTGCCTGCCGATCGAAGTTATGGCGGAACGGGGTATCGATACCTTGCGCTTCGGGCCCATGAAACCAGTCGGACTGACCGACCCGCATACCGGCCGTCGGCCCTATGCGGTCGTGCAACTGCGCCAAGACAATGCGCTGGGCACGCTTTACAACCTGGTCGGTTTCCAGACCAAAATGCGACATGGTGAACAGATCCGGGTGTTGCGCATGATCCCCGGCCTGGAGCAGGCGGCGTTTGCCCGCCTGGGCGGCCTGCACCGCAACACCTTCCTCAACAGCCCGCGCCTGCTCGACCCTTGGCTACGCCTGCAATCGCAACCACGGCTGCGCTTCGCCGGTCAGATCACCGGCTGCGAAGGCTATTTGGAAAGCGCCGCCGTGGGTCTGATGGCTGGCCGTTTCGCCGCGGCTGAACGGCTCGGCTGGAACCTGGCGCGGCCGGCCGCGACCACGGCCCTGGGCGCCCTGCTCGGCCATTTGACCGGCAACGCGAATGCCGAAACCTTCCAACCGATGAACGTCAATTTCGGCCTGTTCCCGCCGCTGGAAGCGGCTCCCAAAGGCCGCGAACGCAAGCGCGCCTACACCCGCCGCGCACGGCAGGACCTGCCGGCCTGGGTCAACGCTTTTCCGGTCGTTGCGCCTCCGCGCCTTACCAATATCGAGCTACCACCGGCCGCCAGGGTGGCGGCCGGCTGAGCGCCTCAGGCCAGGGCCGCCAGCACACGCGCCCAACTGCGCGTACCCCGGTGGAAGCTGGCTAGATCGTATTTCTCGTTCGGGCTATGCACACAGTCGTCGTCGAGTGCGAAACCGATCAGCAGACTATCCATCTCGAACACATGCTTGAACTGCGTGACGATCGGGATGGAGAACCCTGCCCCGATCAGGGCCGCGTCGCACCCGAACTCGTCGTGGAGGGCGGCCCGGGCCTTGACCATGGCCGGGTTGGTCGCGTCCACGGTCAGTCCAGGACCGCCGCCGCCCGGGCGGAAACGAACGGTGCAGTCGGCAGGCAATCGATCTTGCACGAAGACACGGAACCGGTCGCTGATCGCGGCTGGATCCTGGCCACCGACCAGCCGGAACGACAGCTTGGCGTGGGCCTGGCTTGGGATGACCGTCTTGCTGCCGTCCGCGGTATAGCCGCCCCAGATACCATTCACGTCGCAGGACGGACGAGTCCAAAGCTGATCTTGGATGCTGAATCCAGCTTCTCCGGCTGGGACCGACAGGCCAACTCCGGCCAACAGAGCGGCCCCGTCAAACCCGGTCGCCGTTTCGTCCCCGGCACCCGGTGACGCCACACCATCGTAGAAATGTGGGATGGCGATTCGGCCGGTGTCGTCGTGCAGCGCCGCCAGGATACGGGACAAAACCCGGATCGGGTTGTGTGCCGGGCCACCATAGAGACCGGAATGCAGATCTCGGTCGGGCCCGGTTACCGTCAGCTCTTCAAACCAGATGCCACGCAGGCTGGCGGTGATGGCCGGCCGGCCGGGCGCCAGCATGGTTGTGTCGCACACCAGGGCAATCGACTTCGTCAACTCGTCTTTGTGGGCGTCGAGGAACGGGGCCAGACTTGGGCTACCGGTTTCCTCCTCGCCTTCCAGCAAGATCGTCACAGGCACGGGCAGATCTCCGGTTTCGGCGATCCAGGCGCGGCATGCCTCGACGAAGGTCATGAGTTGGCCTTTGTCGTCGGAAGCGCCGCGCGCCACGATCTGCCGCCGGCCATCACCGGCATCACGGAACCATGGCTCGAACGGAGCGGTCTCCCACAACTCCAGCGGATCCGGCGGTTGCACATCGTAATGGCCATAGAACAGAACGCCCGACCGGTCGGTGGCAGCAGCAAGTGGCCAGTGCGCCACCACCATGGGCTTGCCCGTTGTCGGGCGTACCGACGCGGCAAACCCGAGGTCCGACAGCTCCGCCACCATCCAATGGGCGGCACGCCAGCATTCGGCATCGAAGGCCGGGTCGGTAGACACGCTGGGAATACGTAGAAGATCGAACAATCGCCGGCAGCTCTGATCGAGCCCGCCGTCGATGGTGCTCAGAACCCGGTCGAGGGCATGGGACATGACAGCATCCGTGGCCAAAGGGAACAGATCGGTCATGACCCTGACAGGCACGGGACCCAGCGCGCAAGCCGGTCTGCCGCCGCGCCTGCCCTGCACAGCGTGGGGGGCCTGGGTCAAAGGATCGTGGGGTTACCACCGCATGATACTAACCTGACGCGAAGACCAATAGGTATAAAATTGAGAATATTAGACAATAAATATGTCAGAATGTAAATCAATATCTAAGTTTATATAGAATGCAGAACAGAAACTGAAGATAGCACTTAAATGGTATTGTGTGATATTAAAGAGTTGTTTTCGCATTCGCCGTGACTGTACTGTCAGCCCCGCGGTCCAAGCCCAGGCCATGAAGACTGTCGACCTGGTCACCCAGGTTCTTCCGGATGAGCAGATCTGGGCGGCGACCTTCCCGATCGCTCCCACGGACGCGAACTGCAACGGCAAGGACGATTTGAGCCGGCAAGCGTTTCCTCGACACCGTCGCCGAGTTATCCGGATTTCCTGGGTGGCGATGACACCGCCAGGAACTTGCGGCAACTGGTAGTGTTCCTTGGCAACGTGTCGCAGGAAACGACCGGTGCGACTTGCCTACCGCCTTTTCCGCCGAGGTGGGCGGCGACGGCATCGACTAGCGCCGGACAGGACGCGAAGTCTGGTTCGAATCCCGGCGGAGCGAACCGTACGACGACGCTATCGTGCAGAACTGCCAGGCCAATCAGGACTATGGCCGTGGCGCTGTGTAGATCACCAAAATCCGGCCAATGATGCTGGTGAGAACTGCTTTGCCCACATCGAGCCGTCAGTATGCCGGTCAGGTCACGCCGCGCGTCACCATGATGAGGCTACAACTGTTGTGCCTCCACGCCGCCCACGCTGGACCTATCGCCCAATCACCCCACATTGTCGAGTGATATCCAGACGGCAGGCAATGGGAGTGCGGACAATATGGTGTTGGCAGCGATCGATACGGTCTCCTCGGCGGTCGCCACTCTGGTGCGCTTCGGCCGCGGCATCATGGCGACACCGGCCAATCTCGCTCCCCAACAGCCTTTACAGCTTTACGAATTCGAAGGCTGCCCGTATTGCCGGCTGGTGCGCGAGACGCTGACCGAACTCGACCTCGACGCCATGATCTACCCCTGCCCGAAAGGCGGTACACGGTTCCGCCCCGAGGTGATGCGCCGCGGCGGCAAGGCGCAGTTCCCATTCCTGGTCGACCCGAACACCGGCCGAGACATGTACGAATCCGCCGATATCATCGCCTACCTGTTCGAAACCTACGGCCGACGGCCAACGCCGGGCGTGAGTGCGGTGCCAATGCTGAACCAGGTGACTTCCTTCGCCGCCACCATGCTGCGGCCCATGGCCGGCATGCGGGCCCGGCGGTCCCGCCCGGCGGAGCAACCACTCGAACTCTACAGCTTCGAAAGCAGCCCGTTCGCCCGCCGCGTACGCGAACGCCTGAGCGAATTGGAATTGCCTTACCTCTTGCGCAACGTCGGCCGCACCCGCCCGAGTGAGAACATCCCCTTGCCGATCCGCGCCCGTCTCGGTATTTCCGTGCCGCCGGAAAGCGAAAACCGCCGTGCCTTCCACGCACGCGCTGGGCACATCATGGTGCCGTATCTCATCGACCCGAATACGGGCCGCGAGCTATTCGAGTCCGCCGCGATCATGCGGTACTTGGATGAGACGTACGGTGCCGGGTGAAAGCAGATCGGCCCATCTTTCCACCGGCTCGGTGTCATGCGGCAAGTCTGAAACCTGACCCTAAAGCAATTCCCGCTCACAGAGAGTCGCGGAAAGCGCTCCCGTGCTTTGGTCCAAGATTCATCGGCTGAAAGACGTACGCCTGACTTATACCAACGGCCCGAAACACTGACCGGTCGTCGGGCTGCCCTGTTTCGGAGCGCCGGCATCCTTGCCGGCTGGACCGCCGGCTTCCAGCCGGCCCGGATCACGCCCAGCCGCCGGCCGCCAAGATGGCGGCGGTCCAGCCGGCAGGGATGCCGGCGCTCCTCGTTCAGCATGCCGTCACGTCGCTGGGGCGAGCGGCGTGAGCAGAGGCCGGCCGTCCAGAAAGGCCGCCACATTGTCGATCACGAGGCGCCCCATGGCGGTTCGTGTCTCGGTGGTGGCCGAGCCGATATGCGGGGTCAGCACGACGCGGTCGCTGGTCCGTAGGGCATTGGGGACAAGCGGTTCGTCTGCGAACACATCGAGGCCGGCTCCCGCGATGGTTCCGGCCTCTATGGCCGCGGTCAGCGCCGCCTCGTCGACGACCGACCCGCGCGCCACATTGACCAGCAGGCCGGTCGGTCCCAGGGCTTGCAGCACGGCTTGGTCGACGATGTGGTGGCTGCGCGCGCCGCCGGACGCGGTTACCACCAACACGTCGCACTCACGGGCCAGGGCGACCGGGTCGGCACGGAACCCCGCCTCTTCGCCCGGCACCGGGGTGGAGCGGCCATATAGCACGGGCATGCCGAGCGCGCGAACCATGGCCCCAATGCGCTGGCCGATGCGGCCATATCCAAGAATGCCGACGGTGCGGCGGATCACCGTTCCGGACAGTCCGAACGGCGTCCGGCTCCAACTGCCGGCACGCACATAGCGATCGCCTTCGGCGATGCGTCGGGCGGTGGCCAGCATCAGTCCAAGGGCCAGCTCGGCTACGGCATCAGTCAACACGTCTGGCGTATTGGTCACGGCGATCCCGCGTCGGTGTGCCTGCACCAGGTCGACAGCATCCACGCCGACGCCGTAGACGGCCACCAGTTTCAATGCGGGAAGGGTGGCCATCAAGTCGCCCGGCAGGCCGAGGTCGCCCCGGGTGACCACCACGGTGATGCGTGTTTTGATGTCGTCGGGCACACCGTCCGGTTCCCAATGCGGGGCAAATCGGCGTTCCAATTCGGCCTGGATGTCCGGCGGCTGCAGTGTGCCGAGCAGAAGGACGGTCATGACACTGTGTTTCCCTCCCGATGGTCCCGGCGGGTGGCAGAGGCATGATCCCACCGCGGCCAAAGACCGTTTAATACCAACGGCCTGAAACAATGACCGGTCGTCGGGCTGCCCTGCTTCGGAGCGCCGGCATCCTTGCCGGCTGGACCG
>JANQJV010000141.1 GCA_028281465.1 Azospirillaceae bacterium
GCCGCCCCGGACCACCCCAGCCGCCGCCCGCCACGATGGCGGCGGTCCGGCCGGCAGGGATCCCTGCGCTCCTCGTTCAGCGCCGAAACCGAACCTGTCGTCAATGCGGGCCATCGGTATGACCCCGACGCGATGCCACCGCCGGAACCATTGATGTGGCCCGGGCCGGCCGGATGAGTCGTTGGATGCGTGACACGCCGGCCACCCGTTCTTGGTTCCACTCCATTTGACGGAGGAGACCGAAATCGTGCCCACTGTCCTGATCACCGGAGCTAATCGCGGCATCGGTTTGGAATTCGCCCGGCAATACGCAGCCGAGGGCTGGCAGGTCCTCGCCGCATGCCGCAACCCAGCGGCAGCGACCGACCTGCGCCGGGCGCTGGAGCTGACGGCCGGCCGGCCGGACACGGCTCTCATGCCGCTCGATGTGGCGGATGATGCCAGCATTGGCCGGCTGGCCCAAAGCATCGTGGACTGTCCGATCGACGTCGTGATCAACAACGCCGGCATGTTGGTGCAACGCCAAGCCGACCTGGATGCGGTCGATCCCACGGCCTGGATGGACAGCTTCCGGGTCAACAGCATTGGCCCATTCTTGGTGACCCGGGCTTTGCTCGCCAACCTGGCGGCGGGGAAACGGCGTCTCGTCGTTGTCCTGTCGAGCCAACTGGGCAGCATCGCCAACACCACCGGCGGGCGCTATGCTTATCGCTCGTCCAAGGCCGCTGCCAACATGGTGGCTCGGTCGCTGGCTATGGATCTGGCCGACCGTGCCATCACGGTGGTGGCCGTGCATCCGGGCTGGGTGCGCACGGCGATGGGCGGAGACGCCGCCCCGCTGCCAGCGACGGACTCCGTCGCTCGCCTGCGCCAGCTCTTCGATCGGCTTGGGTTGGAGGACACCGGCCGCTTCTTCAACTACGACGGCCAGCCCATGCCCTGGTAAGCCGACCTTGCTCGCCGGATCGGCGATCGGTTATCACGAGCGGCCCGGTCCGCATCAACGCGAGCTGCCCCATGCCCACAGTTGACGTCACGTCTCCCTGCATACGCGTGTGCACACTCGATCCGGTGACCACTGTTTGTGTCGGCTGCTACCGTTCGATCGACGAGATCACCGCCTGGACGCGCCTGACTGTTGACGAACGTCGGCGGGTGTTGGCTCGGTGCGCGGCGCGGCGCAGCGGACACGCTGGTTGAACCGCCCGACCCTGGACACCCACATGCCGGACTGGCTCCGTGGCGTGGGGCCGCATGGGGTCGGCACCTGCACCTTGCCCATAAGGGTGGATGGTCGTCAGGGCCGTTGCCCTTACCCGCTTTCGCTCTCGGGACTTCGCACGGCCATGACCGTGAGGAAGGCATTCACCACGCGGGGGTCGAAATGGCTGCCCGCACGCTCGCGCACGTAGTCGATCGCTTTGTCGCGCGGCCACGGGTCTTTGTACGGCCGTTTCGAGGTCAGGGCGTCGAATACGTCCGTGACGGAAACGATGCGGGCCGCCAGCGGGATGTCATCACCGACGAGGCCGCTCGGATAGCCGCTTCCATCAAAGCGCTCATGGTGATGGAACGCGATTTCGCGGCCCAGTGACAAATAGGTCTTGCCGTCCAGCATACGGCAAGCCCGGTTCAGGATGTTGCCGCCGGTCGTCGTGTGCTGCTGCATCACGGCCCGTTCCTCGTCGGTGAGCTGGCCGGGTTTTTGCAAAATGCGATCGGGTGTGCCGACCTTACCAATATCATGCAAAATGCTGGCGGTGGCGACTTGTTCGACGAAATTGTCGTCGATGTGGTCAGGGAAGGCGTTCTGGTCGCGCAAGACCCTGGCGATTTCGCCGCTCATGCGGGCGACCCGCATGACGTGGTCGCCGGTGTCGTTGTCCTTGTACTCGCATAAATCGGCGAGCACCACGATGGTCGCCTCGTGAGCGATCTTGAGTTGCTCGTAGAGCTGCTTCATTTTCTCGTACAAGTGGATGTTCTCGTAACCGATGGTGATATTGCTGCAGAATACCTCGATCAGGCTGCGATCCAGCTCCGACAAGAAGCGACCGGTGTTGAGATAAACCGCCAGTTCGCGGTGATTGGGCGGCTCGATGTATAGAACCGAGTAATTTGGTTCGTAAATGTTATGGCGCTCGTTGACGGCGCACCGGATCGCCGCCGCCACGTCCCGGTCCACCGTGCTGGTCAGCGGACGGTCGACCAGCTTTTCGAACTCGCCGGCCCCGGCCAGAATGTAGAATTCGTCCGGGTCACTGCCCCGTGTATCGCCGCGGGCCGCACACAGAATGCCTTCCCGGCCACAATTCAACAAGCCGCTGAGCTGGGTCAAGACGCCGGTATTGAACTGGCGCAGGGAGCGTTGTTGGAACAGCGAGGCCGACGCCTCGATGATGTTGCGCAGACCGCGCCGGCTGAGATCGAGCGCCACCAGATCCTGATACGACCGCAGGGCAGCGACGGTGACGGTGAACAGCTTCTCCGTCGTCAACTCGGTCTTAGCCTTGTAGTCGTTGATGTCGTAGTTGACGATGACGTCTTCTTCCGGTGCTTGGCCCGGCTGGCCGGTGCGCAAGATGATGCGCACGATGGCGTTGTGCAAGCCGGTGCGGATCCGTTCGACCAGACGCAGCCCCGCATCATCGGTTTCCATGACAACGTCGAGGAAGACCACCGCCACATCCGGATTCCGTCGCAGCACCGCTTCGCCTTCGGCGGCGGAATAGGCACTCAGGAACTCGACCCGGCGGTTGCGAAAAGCGAAACTGCGCAACGCGAGCCGCGTGGCGTCGTGCACCTGGGGTTCGTCGTCGACGATCAGAACCTGCCAGGGCGCTTCCCGTGGCGCGTCGTCGTCATCCTCGTCTTCATCGGCAAAGATGAGATCGTTGTCATCCATGAGAAGTACCCGGAGGTTCACCTGCGCCAGGGGTTGGCGAGGTCGTCACATCCCCTCAACTCGGGGCGCGAACGGGAAAAACGGACCAACACGAACGCTGCAGGCGGGCTGGTCACTGGTCCGGCCTCGTCCCGCATGCGTGGACCGCACCCGACCACACCGGTCGGCCTGAGACTGTCACCCTATGGCCGGTATGCTAGACAGCAAACCGTCTTGAATCGATAGTTAAATTCTCATTACGATCAAACGCGGGAATGCGGCCGGAACCGGCCTCGCGCGAAGGGAACGGACGAATGCGGATCGCCGTGGTCGGATGTGCTGGCCGGATGGGCCAGATGTTGGTGCGGGAAATCACGGCAGACGGCCAGGCGGAGCTGGCGGCTGCGACCGAGCGCGCCGGGTCGCCGGCAATCGGACGCGACGCCGGTGTGCTTGCTGGGCAGGAACCGGCGGGTGTGATTGTGACCGCCGATCCCGCGGCAGCCTTCGCCGCCGCCCAGGCGGTGATCGATTTCACGGTGCCGTCGGCCGTGCCTCTGCACGCCGGCTTGGCGGCGCTACACGGCAGTGCGCTCGTGATCGGCACCACCGGCTTGGGCCCGGCGGAGGACGCGGCGATCGACGATGCGGCGAAATCGGTGCCGGTGGTCCAGGCGCCGAACATGAGCCTCGGCATCAATCTGCTGTGTGGTCTGGTGGAACGCGTGGCGCGCACCCTGGGCCCTGCCTTCGACATCGAAATCGTCGAAATGCACCATCGCCACAAAGTGGATGCTCCATCGGGCACTGGTCTGGCCCTGGGCCGGGCCGCTGCCGCCGGGCGCGGTGTCGGACTCGATGAGGCGGCCTTGCGTGGCCGTGACGGTCACACCGGTGTGCGTCCTGAAGGTGGCATCGGCTTCGCCGTGATGCGTGGTGGTGACGTTGTCGGCGATCACACCGTCGTGTTCGCTGGACCGGGTGAACGGCTCGAACTGGGCCACCGCGCTGGCGGCCGGCACATTTATGCCGCTGGGGCGGTGCATGCGGCCCTGTGGTGCGCGGCACGGGCACCCGGGCGGTATGGCATGGCCGATGTCCTGGGCCTGTGACATTCTCGCCGTACCACGAATGTTTCACGATCGAATGGTTGTCGCCCGTCGTCTCTCACCCATACTATGTAATCCGAAAAGCTAGAGATCGGACGGTGCACCGGCGCAGGCCGCAGCGTCCGCGTCCGGCAATGAACCACGATGGGTGAGACCACACCATGCTCGGCGGCGCTTCGATCGGCCGCCGCATTTCGCTGCGGATAGCTACGTCGGCCGCCGGTGCGGTGGTGATCGCCATAACACTTAGCCTGTTCGGGTACCATATCTGGGTGACCCGTCAGCAGGCCATTGACGGTGCACGATCGACGTCGCTGGTGTTGGCGCGCGTGCTTGAAGAGCATGTGGCGCGCACTCTGCAGGTGGTCGACATGACGCTATTGTCGGCGACCGACCGGCTGGATGGACGACCGGAACTGGCAGTGCCCAATCACCCGTCCATCCAGGCGGCCCTGGCCCCTTTGCAGCAGCGCTCGGTGATCGCGACTGATCTGGTGGTGCTCGACCGGCGGGGCCGTATGGTGCACCGCCACGCCGGACGCGCAGATCCGTCTTTTAGGTTCACCACCGACATCTACTTCACCTATCACCGCGACCGCGCCGATAGCGGGCTATTCATAGACCGGCCGCGCAAATGGCGCTTCGATGACCGCTGGATGATCGCGGTCAGTCGGCCTCTGCGGGATTCCCGTGGCAATTTCGCCGGGGTGGTGATGGCCGTGGTGCGCCCGTCTTACTTCGAGGAATTCTACCGGTCCGTTGATATCGGTGGCAGTGGTTCGATCGAACTGTTGCGCGATGACGGCTATCTCATGGTGCGCCACCCGCCACAAGAATTCGCCATTGGCCGTGATTTCTCACGTATCGCGTTGTTCACGACCGAACTGGAACGCGCATCGGAAGGAACCTTCGCCGGGCGCTCGCCGATCGATCAGCTCGATCGGCGTATCAGTTACCGACGGGTCAAGGGCTTCCCGTTTGTGGTCGTGGTGTCGGTGGCCGAAAGCGACTACCTGGCGGAATGGCGCCGCCAAGTGCTGAGCGAGCTGATCATCGCGACCTCGATCGTCTTGGTGCTTGCCCTGTTGGTCTGGGTGATCGGCCGGCTGCAGGCGCGGCGCGATGCCATGGCCCGGGCTCTGGCCCGTGCAAAGGAGGAAGCCGAGCAGGCCAACCTGGCCAAGAGCCGCTTTCTGGCCAATATGAGCCACGAATTGCGTACTCCGCTGAACGCCATCATTGGACTGTCGGAAATCATGATGCGCGGCATGTTCGGCATGCTGCAGAACGACCGTTACCGCGGCTACGTCGAAGACATCTGGAAGAGCGGGCAGCATCTCCTGGAACTGATCAACGATCTGCTCGATATCGCCAAAGTCGAGGCCGGCGCTCAGGAACTTCATGAAGCCAACCTGGACGTGCCGCAATTGGCCACTGGCGTCAGTGACCTGGTACGCCACCGGGCGGCGCGCAAGCAGATCAAGCCGGAGGTGACGGTACCGCCGGCCTTACCGCCGCTGTGGGCCGACGAGTTGCGCGTGAAGCAGATGATGCTCAACCTGTTGACCAATGCGATCAAATTCACGCCAGAGGGCGGGCGGGTCGAGATTTCCGTTGTGCACGACGTCGACGGTAGTCTTTCGTTGCAAGTGTCGGATTCCGGCGTGGGCATGAAACCGGAGGATATCCCGCGTGCCTTGGAGCCGTTTCGTCAGGTCGATAACGACCTGACGCGCAGCCAGCACGGCACCGGCCTGGGGTTGACGCTAACCAAACGCTTGATCGAGTTGCACCAGGGGCGCATGTGGATTGACAGCAAGATCGGCATCGGCACGCGGGTTACGCTCTGGTTTCCACCGGCCCGGGTGGGCCGTCCCGAGCCGGCTGTGCCGGCGCCGAAGCCGATGCGGACAAACACGGCGTGACCTGCACCGCGTCGGTGGCAGTGCCGCCGGCCGTCTGCGCGGCGGCCAGACGGGCCGCCTCCCAGGCCAGCACCGTCCGTTTGCGCAGGGTTCCCCACCGGTAGTTGTGGATGACACCCGACTTGAGGATCGCCCGGTGGCACGGGATGACGAAGGAGATCGGGTTGAGGCCGATGGCCCGGCCGACGGCGCGGCTCGCTGTTGGTTTTCCGATCGCGCCGGCAACGTCATGGTAACTGACCACGGCCCCCTCGGGGATGCGCAACAGAGCCTCCCACACTTTGATCTGGAAATTGGTGCCGCGCAGCAGCAGCGGCAGCTTTGACAGTTCTACGCTGCCGAGAGCAAAGGCCTGGGCCGCGATCGCCGCGGTTCGCTCCGGTGCTTCGACGAGCGTTGCCAACTGCCATTCCCGGCGGAACACCGCTATCGTGGCCGCTTCGTCGCCGTCGGCCACGAAGCTGAGCCAGCACACGCCACGGGGGGTCAGGCCGATCAGGGCGCGGCCAATCGGGCTGTCGTGCAGCCCCCAGTGGATGGTCAAGGTTCGCCCCAGGGCCTTGTATTCGCCCGGCGTCAGAGCTTCGCACGATACGAACAGGTCGTGCAGGCGACCCGGCCCGGACAAGCCGACGTCGAGGGCCGTGGTCAGCACGCTCCGGTTAGCGTCCAACAACCGCTTGGCATGACCCACCGTCAAGTATTGGGTGAAGCGTTTCGGGCTGATGCCCGCCCAGTGTCGGAACACCCGCTGAAAGTGGAACGGGCTCATGTCCACCGTGGCCGCCAGTGTCTCCAGGCTGGGCTGGTCTTGGTAGTGCATGACCAGATAATCGATGGCCCGACCAATGGATCGGTAGTGGTAGCCGGTGTCCACGTCGAGCCCTGCACCGGGGCCGGGGTCAGTGCCGGGATCGGCGATGGCGGCGGCCGCGGCGACGAGCATGGGGTATCTCCAGGTTGATCGCCGTGCAGGCGGACTGTGCCCACACCGACGACATGGAACCGAACGAAAACCAGGTATGGCGCCCGCGGTCTTCGAAGCCCACTGTGCCGGACTGGCGCCTGACATCCCACCCGATACTTGCGTCTTGGGCCCGCGCCATCGTGGGCCGCCAGTATGTATTTTTTCCTTTGCACCGGCTCACGGTGTGTGGTGCGCTTTTAAATGTCTTTATAAATTCATGAATATTGCTTTATTCATGAGTTATTATTGTGGCTTATTGGTGAGGAGATGAGCAATGGTGACGATTCCAGACAGTTGGATACCTTCCGCACAGGTGCGGCGTATCATTTGCCACTGGACGGCAGGATCATACAATGCATCATCTGTTGACAAGGAACACTATCACCTTCTGATCGAAGGTAATGGCAATCTTGTGTGCGGTGACTTTTCCACCGCCGACAACGAATCGACTGGGGACGATGTCGACGCGGCGCACACGGCTCGCCTCAACACCGGCTCCATTGGCATAAGCGTCCGCTGTCTGTCGGGGGCCGTCGAGAGACCGTTCGATCCCGGACAGTTTCCGATGCTGGAGCAGCAGTGGACGGTCATGGCGGAGCTTGCTGCCATACTGTGTTGGCGCACCGGAATTGCTGTGATACCCATGGCCCGCATTGATGACAGGTTCGGTTTCGGCGCTCCGAAACAGGGCGGCCCCAGGACCGGTCCCTGTTTCGGGCCGTTGGTATGACTCCACAAACAGTGCTCGGCCATGGAGAAGTTGAGCGGAATCTCGGTGTTCGGCAAGGGAGCAAGTGGGATCCTATGGTGCTACCTTGGTCGCCACAGCGATCAATGGATGAGGTCGGTGACTCCTTCCGAGCTCTGGTGACAGGCCGTCTCAATAACCGTGTCAGATAGATTATAAGCTCTATTAAGATCTGATCTTCCGAGTTTTGGCGGCCACCGTGTTAGGAATTAATACTACCTGTTGACCAGGATAGCCGTCACGATGGCCGTGGCTGAGTGGCCGCCATCGATCGTCCGTCACCACGGGCCGGTTCGGTTACGGATTGCAGACCCTGGTCGCCACAGCCTCGGCTCCGATCAGCGTTCTCCAGGGGCCATGCGTCAAGCCGTGAATGCCAAAGCCTGGACGGTGGCGATCATCGTCACCGTGGTCGGCACCCTCCCAAACGGCTTTCAAACCAACCTCACGTCGGTGATCCTGGTTGTCGCCACGGCCGATCTGCCCGTCCAACAGCGTTTGGGCGCTGTCCGGTGCCATCCAGCACCGCCGTTCTAGGCACCGGCGTGCACACGAGGCCGACGAGGCGTCGGCGCTCCCACAAAGGCCTCCCCGGATGGACCCGTTTGCCCAACGGCACCGTCAGTTTCTTTTAGAGGATGAACCTCTGGGCGGGTCGTGGCCACATCCCGGAGCGCCCACGCCCCGTCGGCCCAGCCCGTCAACCCGGCAGGGCGGCGGGAACACCGGACACTGTCCGCCGTCCGCGGCGCTGTGGCCATCCGACGGCGGCCCCCGCACCGGCGTGCACACGAGGCCGACGAGGCGTCGGCGCTCCCACGCAAAGGC
>JANQJV010000249.1 GCA_028281465.1 Azospirillaceae bacterium
GGGGGCGCCTAACAAGAATCTGACGGTGCCGGTGGGCAAACGGGTCCATGCGGGGAGGCCTTTGTGGGAGCGCCAACGCCTCGTCGGCCTCGTGTGCACGCCGGTGCGGGTGCCGCCGTCGGATGGCCACAGCGCCGCGGACGGCGGCACCCGCACCGGCGTGCACACGAGGCCGACGAGGCGTCGGCGCTCCCACAAAGGCCTCCCCGCATGGACCCGTTTGCCCACCGGCACCGTCAGATTCTTGTTAGGCGCCCCCAATCCCTGTCCAACCGACCGGTAGGGTCCTCGCAGCCTTGACCGACTTGACCGTGACGGTAACTGATCGGCATGGGAGGGAGCAGGCCAGCACCCCTGGACCAGGACCCATGGATCGGTCGTCCTCGAGCACACGCTCACCGCCGTGCCATGGCTTGCGCGACAGCGGTATCCGCCTCGAAGTGCGCGATCCGGTGAGTGTCGGTTCCATCGACCCGCTGGTACCGCCCGACTCCAGCTTGGCAGCCTCCGTCAGCGACACCGATACAAGGACGTGTCCCCACCGACCATTGCGTCCGACGGGCTGATGTGATTTATGCCACCCAGGGTTGTTTTGAGAGGCAAGGAGGGTGCTGTCCATGTCCCATCTCCATCTTTGGTTTCGGTTGGTGGTATGCGGGTTACTCGTCGGTCTGAACGCTTGCTCTAGCGCGCGGGTCGACAACGCTATCTATGCCCGTGGCGCCTTGGTTGGCATGGACAAGCAGACCCTGTTGTCCTGTGCCGGTGTGCCGGCACGGCGGGCTCAAGTCGACGACGCCGAATACTTCACTTACACCACGGCGCGATTGGACTCCTCGCCGGCGCGCGGCAGCTTCGGCTTTAGCTATGGATCGCGCGGTGACACCGCCTTGGGTCTGGGCTTTGGGTTGCCGGTCTACGGTGCGACTGTGGATACGGTAATGTGCGACGTCACCTTCACCTTGCGCAACGGGGTGGTGGAGCAATTGGTTTATGGCGGTTCATCCGGTGTGTTCGAACGCCTGTCGCAATGCTACGCCATTGTGGAGAATTGCCTCTTGCTGGTACCGCCGTTGGTGCCGGACAGGTTGTCGTGGTCCGGTTCAAAAGACGGCCAGCGACCGCTCCACGACCCAGACTGCAGCCACCAAAGCGATGGCTGCCAACGTCGCTTTTCGTAAAAGACCGATGGCGCCGGCCACCATCCGCTGGAGTGGCCAGAGCGTCGCCAGCGTTGCTGAGAGAACAACCATCTGCCCAAGCTCAATGCCGACGGTGAACGCTGCCAACAGCGGCACCAGATCGGGCGAACCGCGACCGAGGATGTCACCGAGCACCACTGAAAATCCTAAACCGTGGAGCAAGCCGATCCCACCCAAGATCCAGACCGCCCGAAAGCCGCTCCCGCGCGCAGCCGCAATGGCGGCGATCAGGATCGACGCAGCGATGGCCGTTTCGATCGCTGGTACGAACCACGGCCATGCAGGGGCAGTCCCGAGAAAGGTGCCGACCAGAGTGATCGTGTGCCCGACCGTGAAGGCCGTCACCAGCCAGAGCAAGCGTCGGTTCAGACCAACGCCCAAAGCCAGACAGATCACCAGCAGCACGTGATCGGCACCCCCGACGATATGCCGCATGCCTTGGCGGACGAATTCCGCCAAGGCGCCCAACCGGGAGCCGTCCAACGTGATCCCTTCGGTCAATTGTCCCGATCGAGTCCGGGAGATCGTTTGCCGCCATCGAGCATCCAGGATGTGGTTGTCGACACCGACGCCCTCTGGCAAATGGAGAGCTGGCAAAGCGGACCGGACAGTGATCGGCGCGGCGGGCACCGGTGCTTGGAGGTGGAAGGCAGCTTCGACGACAGCGCGCCCGAACACCGGATCAAGCCGGGCCCCAGCCGCCTCCAGAGACCGACGAGCGTCCGTGGCCCCCATCCAGCGGTCGGCCGGCGGACGCCCGACCACACGCACCGACAAGACCTCTGTGGTGAGGGTCCGGCCGTTTTGTTGCCACGCCAGCGCGCTCTTCAGGCGGTGGTGAAACCTGCCTGGCGCAGCGGCAATGGCGTCGAGCGATAGGCGATAGCGGGTCCCGTTTCCAATAACTTCGGGATAGAGAAACGGGGTTCGGAGCCGCGTTCCTGCGGCCCGGGCGGCGCGCACCACATCGGTAAAAAGCAGTGGCGCCGGCGTGCGCAGAAAAGCAACCAGGCCATTTTCATCGCGCGCCAAGAGCACTGTCCGGAGCTGTACCCCCTGCTGGAAATGTGCGGTTGCTGGGCTATCAAACGCTAGTAAGACAATGCTGAAAAGAAGGAGCACACGGCCAACCACCATGGGCATTGTGGAAACTCCACAGACGTGGGACAGCAAGGGCGTTCGGAGCCCTAACAAGAAACTAAGCTTGGCGTGTCCAAATATAGTAGCAAAAGCAAACTTCGCTGCTATATATGCGCTCGGAAAACTGGACTGTTTCATCCCCG
>JANQJV010000280.1 GCA_028281465.1 Azospirillaceae bacterium
AGAAGTCCGGGACATGCTTCCGCGAAACCGTAAGGTGGCTCCGCATCAGTTGGGCCGCATCATTTCTCTTTTCCGCTTCGAGGGCTTGCAGTATTTCCATGTGCTCTTCGGAGGAACGCATGAGGCGGTCGTTATCGGGTGTTGTCAGGATTTCGGTGAGTCGCCGGATGGCATTATGGCGCTTGATCGCGTGACATAGGTACTCGTTGCCGCAGCAATCAGCGATGAGGTTGTGAAACTCAAGGTCGGCCACGGCGGTCTTCTCATGCATGCTCTGGTCGGGCAGATGGCCGAAGCGGTTGCGCAGGCCAGCGACCATCCAGCCGGACAGATAGACGTAGGCGCCCTTGCTGGTGCCGCGCAGGCGCTTGACGGCCTTGATCATTTGCTGGGCGTGGAAGCCGGACCAGCAGCCCAGGGACTGGGTGAACTTCGACGAATCCGCGTCGTAGGCGGCCATGTCGGCGCGCATCACGGAGGCCATGTCGCGCGCGATATCCAGATGGGTGTCGTAGGTATTCTGGATGCGGAGCTGCACGATGTGATCCACGTCCAAGCCACCGGGCATCTGACCCTCCGGATGGCGGGCCAGAATCTCATCGCGGATCTCGGTATAGGTCTTGCGGGGGGACATTGCGCTCGTTCCTTCACGCGTTGCTGGGTTGATCGGGCAGCCGGGCCTGAGCCGGCAGGGTCAGGAACGGAGCCGGGCGCTCGGCCACGCACAGCTCCAGAAACAAGTCGCGGGCGGCGTCGAAGCGCCCGGACTCGCCACCCCCGGACTCACCACCGAGGGCGGCCATTTCCGCGTCGACCAGGGCGCGGATGGTGTCTTCGGTCAGGGGTCCCAGGGGACCGATGACCACGCCATGGCGCAGCCACTGCCACACCTGAATGCGGCAGATCTCGGCGGTGGCCGCGTCTTCCATCAGGTTGTAGAGGGGCACGCAGCCGGTGCCGGCCAGCCAGCGTTCCAGGTACTGAATGCCGACGCGGATGTTGCCGCGCAGGCCCTCCTCGGTGATGGTGCCCTCCGGACAGCGGGTCAGGTCGGCGGCGGAGACGCTGACGTCCTCGCGCGCCCGTTCCACCTGATTGGCGCCCGGCATGACGCGGTCGAAGATCTCCATGGCCACGGGCACCAGACCCGGGTGAGCCACCCACGTCCCGTCATGGCCGTCGGTGACCTCGCGCTCCTTGTCGGCGCGCACCTTGGCGAAGGCGGCCTCGTTGGCGGCGGCATCGGCCTTCACCGGGATCTGCGCGGCCATGCCGCCCATGGCGTGCGCGCCGCGTCGGTGGCAGGTCTTGATGAGCAACTGGCTGTAGGCCCGCAGCGCGGGCACCGTCATGGTCACCTTGGCGCGGTCGGGGACGATGTAATCCGCGCGCCCGCCCAGGGTCTTGATCATCGAGAAGATGTAGTCCCAGCGACCGCAGTTCAGGCCGGCGATGTAATCGCGCAGCTCGTACAGGATCTCGTCCATCTCGAAGGCGGCGGGCAGGGTCTCGATCAGCACCGTGGCGCGGATGGTCCCCTTGGGCAGGCCCACGACCTCTTCGGCGGCCTGGAAAACCTCGCGCCACAGCGCCGCCTCGTGGCGGCTTTCCATCTTGGGCAGGTAGAAGTAGGGGCCGGTGCCGCGCGCGATCTGCTCGTGGGCGTTGTTGGCCAGGAACACAGCGAAGTCGAACAGAGAGGCCGAAACGGGCGCGCCGTCCACCAGAACGTGCGTCTCCTCCATGTGCCAGCCGCGCGGGCGGACGATCAGCACCGCCGGGGAGTCACCAAGCTTGTAATGCTTGCCGGTGGCCGGGTCGGTGTGGGTGAGCGTGCGGCGCACGGCTTCGGAGAGGTTCACCTGACCGTCGATCATGGTGGACCACAGCGGCGTCGACGAATCCTCGAAGTCCGCCATGAACGCCTTGGCCCCGGAATTCAGGGCGTTGATGATCATCTTGCGATCGACGGGGCCGGTGATCTCGACCCGGCGATCCCGCAGGTCGGCGGGCACGGGGGCCACGGTCCAGTCGGCGGCGCGGATGTCGGCGGTCTCGGCGGGGAAATCCAGGGTTTCCTCACCGGCGTCCAGGCGGGCCTGCCGGGTCGCGCGGGCCTCCAGAAGGGTTTTTCGCCGCGCGCCGAAACGCCGCTCCAGGCCGGCCACCACGTCCAGGACCCCCGCACCCAGGACCGCGGCCTGGACGTCGGATACGGGCGCGGTCACCGCCACGCCATCCGGCATCGGCGCGGGGGAAACGGGACGGGCGGCGGTCGCGGTCATGGTGTCGAGCCTTTCATGTGTTTGGTCCCTTGCGGGATCAGGGCGCGCTATCGACAATATTTACATTGCGCCGCCGCTCCACAACCGGTAAAAATGTCAATAATGTGTATGCGTCACGATCATTACAAAAACTCCGGCGGGTTTGTAAGGAAAGTCAATGGCCGGACGAGACAGCAGGGACAGGAAGGTCTTCGCCGGCCCCCGGGTGCGGCGCCTGCGTCAGTCCCTGGGGCTGACCCAGGCCGCCATGGCGCGCGACCTGGAGATCTCGCCGAGTTACCTGAACCTCGTGGAACGCGACCAGAGGCCCCTGACCGCGCGGTTGCTGCTGCGGCTGGCGGAGACCTACGACCTGGACCTGCGGGCGTTGAGCGGAGAACCCGAGGAGAGCCTCGCCGCCGACATCAAGGAGGCACTAACGGACCCGGTGTTCGCGGGTCCCTTGCCGACGGCGGCGGACGTCATGGCCATGGCCGACGCGGCGCCGACAATGGCCCGTCATTTCCTGGACCTGTACCGGGCCTACCGTCGGGCGCTGCAAGGCGAGATCGACCCGGCCCGCCTGCTCGCGACCCTGGACCACCGCCCGGCGCCCGAGGACGACCGCTTTCCGATCGAGGAGGTGCGCGATTACTTTCACAGCCGCTCGAACTACATCGAGGAACTGGACGAGGCGGCGGAGATTTTTCACAAGACGTTGGGGAACGGCGCCGATCTGTATTCGGCGCTGAGGAATCATCTGGCGAAGGCCCATGGCATACGCGTCACGATGCTGCCGGTCCATGCCATGCCCGACTGTCAGCGCCGGTTCGACCGCCACAGTCGTCGACTTTTCCTGTCGGAATTGTTGCCCCAGCCCAGCCGCACATTTCAGATCGCGGTCCAAACGGGACTGGAGGACCAAGGGCCGTTGATCGACCGCCTGGCGACGGACGCGCCCCTGGGGACGGAGGAAGCCCGTCGCCTCTATCGCATCGGCCTCGCCAACTACTACGCTGGCGCGTTGACGATGCCCTACGCCGCGTTCCAGGAAGCGGCCGAGCGCACGCGCTACGATATCACCCTGCTGGCCGGCCGCTTCGGGGTCAGCATCGAACAGGTCGCCCATCGTCTGACCACGCTGCAGCGCCGCGACCGGCGCGGCGTTCCCTTTTTCCTGCTGCGCGTGGACAACGCGGGCAACATCTCCAAGCGCTTCTCCGCCGGTGGCTTCCATTTCTCGCGCTACGGGGGCACCTGTCCGCGCTGGCGGGTTCATGACGCCTTCGCCAGCCCGGGAGCGACGCTGGTGCAGCCCGTGGGCCTGCCGGACGGGACCACGTACCTGACCGTGTCCCGCACGGTGGATGCGGTGCCCGCGCCCTACCCGGAAGCGCCGCGCCGGCTCGCCATCAGCCTGGGGTGCGACGTCGGCCATGCCTCGCGCGTTGTCTACGGAGACGGCCTGGATCTGGACAGCCCGTCAGCGGTCACGCCGATCGGCATCACCTGCCGGATCTGTGAACGGCCCAACTGCCC
>JANQJV010000343.1 GCA_028281465.1 Azospirillaceae bacterium
CGGGGATGAAACAGTCCAGTTTTCCGAGCGCATATATAGCAGCGAAGTTTGCTTTTGCTACTATATTTGGACACGCCAAGCTTAGTTTCTTGTTAGGCCCAGTTGCCGGGGCGCCTGGGCGATGACTCTCCGGCTTTAGATAATTGCGGCGGGTGCCAATTGGCCTGTACGGTATTCGAGCTTCAGCGGTAGACCATAGGATTTGTGACGACCGACATGATGTTTCCGAGTGACTGGCCCGATGACTGCCCACCGGCGGATGCAAGCCCAGCGGGCGGATCGGTTTACCGGCTGGTCAAGTCAGATCCTCCGCAATCGACGGATTTCATGTCGGCGCGGGAACTGGGCAAGCCTGACTATGGCCGAGCCTGCGAGGCCGTGGGTTTGAGTGTCTTTCGCAATCTTCCGGATGCCCTGCACATGCGAACGAAATATCCTTTTCTTGGCAATCGAGTGGCCGTGGCAACGCTGAGGCGCGAGCATGGATTGGTCAAGGCGACACCGCGTGGGCCAAAGACACGACCAAACAGCCATACCACATGGTGGCCATTCCTGACGGTCGAAAGACATCGGCTATTCGTCATCACCAAGAGCGAAAGCGGTAGATCCTGATGAGCACGTTGCCGCCTGCACCGGAGCTGACAACCCTCGATCCGGTCGAGATTTTGGACGACTATGACGGGCCGCGGTTGTTCACCGTCGAGGCGTCGGACGGACGACGGCTCTTGGCCTATCAATGCGGCGAAACGGCCTCGGCCGATCAGTTTCTCCTGGTGCCCACGGATAGGTCCACCATCACGGCCCTCCAGGCCAATGATGTGCCCTTGCGCGACGCTTTGACGGGCGCGGGAATCGGGTGGCGGCTGGATCGGTTTCGAGACGGACGCCTTACCTGTCTCACCGCCATCGACATTGCGGCCTTGCCGGCAGCGGCGCTGCCGATGCCGGAAGCCCGCCTGCATCCGCATGCCGTGGACAATAGATCCGACGCCGCGTAGCGACGGGGCTCAAGGAGCGAAGCGGGTGCACAGACAGGCAACTGGCAAAAGTCCGACCGACAAGACGCTCAAGATTGCCGGACTGCCGAAACGTTTTTGATCGAGCATGACTTGGAGCGCGTCGGTTGGGGCGATTGCGGGCACCGGACCATCGGTTTGCCCAAGCGTTTGACACCATCGCCCCGACGATCACCGCCGCGACACGCTCAACCGCCGGATGTCGTGGCAATGGGCCGGTGGGCAACGGTGTCAACGGCACTTCCGCAACGGCCCATTGCCACGACCTACGAACTGGTATGGGGCGATTGCGAGCACCGGTCGATCGGTTTGCCGGAGCGTTCGACGCCATGGCCTCGACAAACACCGCCGCGACGCGCTCAACCGCCGGATGTCGTGGCAATGGGCCGGTGGGCAACGGGGCCAACGGCACTTCCGCAACGGCCCATTGCCACGACCGACGAACTTCCAGATAGTTAATACGTCGCCCGGCCTCCGGACAGATCGAAGACGGCGGCGGTGGCGAAGCTGTTTTCGGCGGAGGCGAGCCAGGCGATCATGGCGGCGGCTTCGGCCACCTCCAGAAACCGGCCGCGCGGGATTTTCGACAGCATGTAGCCGATGTGTTCTTCGGTCATCTGGTCGAAAATGCGCGTGCGCGCCGCCGCCGGGGTGACGCAATTGACGGCGATATCCTGGTCGGCCAGCTCCTTGCCCAGGCTCTTGGTCAACCCGATCACCGCCGCCTTGGAGGCGGAATAGGCCGAGGCGTTCGGGTTGCCTTCCTTGCCGGCGATCGAGGCGATGAACACGATGCGGCCGTAGCCGGCGGTGCGCATGGCCGGGACCACGGCCTTGGCGCAGTGCAGGGTGCCGTCGACGTTGAGGCGCATCACCCGGGCCCATTCCTCGTCCGGATAGTCCCAGGTCTTGGCGTTCAGGCCGGCGATGCCGGCGCTGGTGACCAGAATGTCGATGCGCCCGTGCGCCGCCAGGACGCCGTCGGCCGCCACCCGCACGGCGGCAGCATCGGTCACGTCGACGGCCTGGAACGACACGGCTTCGCCAGTCTGCGCCGCCAAAGCCTCGCCGTGCGCCCCATCCAGATCCCACACCGCCACCTTGGCACCGCTGGCGACGAAGCGCTCGACCACCGCCCGGCCGATCCCTTGCGCCCCTCCGGTCACCACCGCCACTTGCCCGTCCAGATCGATCCGATTCACCCGCGCGCCCTCTTCCGATAGAACCGCCTTACCGGCCTGGCGGTTCAACCCGCCAAGCATGACGATGAGTCCTATCAGGCAAAGGGCCGGGGCGCGATCCCGATCACGCGCACGGTTCGTCCGCGCTGGCGCGGAGCCACGCCATCAGGCCATCCAGGAAACGGCTGGCCGCGGGCATGAAGAAGCTGCCGTGGTGATAGATCGGGTCGAGGCTCGTTACCAGGAGGGTCCCGGGCCAGCTCACCCGGTCCTCATACAGGATCGGTCCGCCTTCGACGCAGTCGATCAAACCGACTGCCCCCTGCGGGAGGTCGAACCGGCCATGGTAGTGCCAGGTCGCCGATTGCAGGTCGACATACCGGAACAGCGGATGGTCCGGCGTGCGCAGCGTGAGACCGAGATCGGCGGCGGGGTCGAGCCACCACCAATAGTTGGTCGGCACACCGGTCTCGCGGACACCGGGCAGCCATCCGGTCGGCTCGTTCTCGCCCAGCACGACCAGGCGGTCGCCCCGGCGCAGAACACCGATCAACGCCTCGGCCGCCTCAGCCAGCAGGTCCGGGTTGCTGCGGCACGCCACGATCACGGTGCCGAAGCCGGCGAGCTGTGCCGGCCGCAGGCCGCGCAGGGTGACGACGGTATCGACGCGGTCGGCGACCATGGGGTCGGCAAAGGCGAAATGGTGGTAGTAGGTGCCGCCATCGAGAATGGCGATCGGCTGCCCGGTCATGCCGCGTCCTCCCCGAAACCGGGCAGACGCGCCGCCCAAGCCAGCATTTGGTGCGCCATGCGGGCGGCGCTGGTCGGGCCACCCGCATACATCCACAGATCGTTGCCCGGGTGCATCAACAGCCGTCCACCGCCCGGCGCGGGCCATTCCCAATCGAGCGGCACGGTGCCGTGATCGAGGGTGGAGATCACCCGCGCCCCCGGCAGCGGCGGCACCTGACCACGCCCGTAAAATCCGGCCACGCCCTTCCGGTAACTCAGGTCGTGGGCCGACACCCCGCGCAGGATCGGGTGAACCGGCTCCACGATGCGCACCTCCAGCGCTTCGCGACTGCGCCGCGGCAACGGCTGGAACCGGGCCAACCCGTCGAGGAACGGATAGGCCAGCAGGCCGTTCATGATGACGGTCCCGCCGGCAGCCAGGAAGCCCCGGGTCCAGGCCCGGTTGGCGGCGAACAGGCACTGGTCCACATGCATGCCCACCAAAAGGGCCGAGATGGCCCCGGTCGGCAAGTCCGCCAGTTCGGTTTCCGGAACGGCCATGACGTCGACCCCCTCCGGCGCGTCGGCGGTCCAATTCGGGAGTGCGCGGCGGCGATGCTGCAAGTATCCGACGGTGTGAGTCATCCCAGGTCCTCCGAGGCCGGTGCCTTGGCCCACCAGCGATCGATGGGCGAGGGCGGCATGCGGTCCATCTCGGTCGCGGGATGGCCGAAGCGGTCCCACCACGCCAGGCGGACGGTGTCCTCGCGCCACAAAGGCAAGAACACCACGGCCGTCCCGAAGGCCCGGTCGAAGCGGTCACCGGCCGCGACCAGGGCGGCCTGCGTGCGGGCCGTGGCGAGCGCCTCGATGGCGGCATCGAGCGCGGACTCCTTGACCCCCGACAGGGCGTAGGAGTGCGGCCGGTCCGCCAGGGCACTGTGCCAGAGCAGGCGTTCGGAGGTGCCGGGCAGACGGGCCACCGTCCACGACAGCGGGGCGAGATCGAAATCCCGGTCCAAAAGCCGGCGCATGGCCGAGGCCGGTTCGGTCCGGTCCCGTGCGATTTCGATGCCGAGCCGGCGCCAGGCGTCGACCAGCCAGGTCACCGGCCGATCGTACAGCGGGTCGGACGACACCAGGCGAAACACGAGCGGCGTGCCGTCCGCCCCGTCGATACGCCGGCCATCCCGGATTGGATACCCGGCCTCCTCCAGCAGCCGTCCGGCCTCGGCCAGCGCTGCCCGGCTGCCCGGTGCCCAAGGATCCGCGCGTGCCGGCGACGCGACCGGGTCGGCCGCGTCATGCGCGCCGAACACCGGCTCGGCCGGGCGGAACACGCCGCCGAACAGGCTGGCGTGGATCGCCGCCGGATCATAGGCGAGGCGCAACGCGAGCCGCACCCGCCGATCGGCCAAGGCGCCGCGCCGCGCGTTGACGACGATGCCGCGAACCGTGCCGCCGCCATCGCTGCGGGTGGCCGCGCGGCGCACGGCGCCCGATGCGACCGCGGGCACATCGTAGCCGCCGCTCCAGCGCGCCGGGCTGTCCTCGACCCGCAGGTCGACGGCGTCGGCCAAGAAAGCCTGCAGGGCCACATCGGCATCACGATAATAGTCGAACACCAGGCGATCGAAGTTCCAGCGCCCTCGGTTCACCGGGTGGTCGGTCGCCCAGGCGTCGGCGACGCGTTCCAGCACCAGCCGGCGCGGTGCATCCACCGACGCCAGGCGATAGGGGCCGGAGCCGACCAGCGCCTCGGGCCGCGGGTCTGTGGACCCGTCGCGCCAGACATGGGCCGGGTGGATCGGGATGGCGGCGATGCGGCGCACCATGTCGCGGTCGCCGCGGCTCTGGTTCAGAAAGGTGACCCGGTTGCCGTCGTCGGCCTCGATGGTCAGCATGCGGTAGGCTTGGCGGTAGAACGGGGCCCCAACCGCCTTCAACGTCTCGAAGGTGAACACCACGTCGCCGGCGTCGATCGGCCGGCCGTCGTGCCAACGGGCGTCCGTCCGCAGGGTGATGGTGAGACGGGAGAAATCCTCCGCCACTGCGATGGTCTCGGCAAGCAGACCATAGTAGCTCGCCACCTCATCGTCGCTCAACACGAACAAACGCTCGTAGATCAGGCGGATGTCGCCCGGCGGCCGGCCAGGATAGCGTAACGTGTCGATGGTGTCGAAGCTGCCCAGGCGAGCGAGCCGCAGCGCCCCGCCTTTGGGCGCCTCGGGGCTGACATAACCGAACGACCGAAATCCCTCGGCATAGGCAAGTTGGCCAAGCAGGGCGACACCGTGACGCGCCGGGCCGACCGGCGGTGCGGCCGCCCAGGCGGTGGGGGCGGCCAGAGACAGGCCGGTCTGGGCCATTTTACCCAGCAGGGTCCGGCGGGACAGGCGGATCGGGTGGATCATCGGGGGGCCACGCCCTGGATCGGCGCCACGACCGTAATCCGGCCGGCGCACTGGTCGGCCGCCAGGAACTGCCCGTCGATGCGGCAACTGTTGATCAGAAACCGGTAGCCGTCGATATCGGCACACGGCGCATCGGGGGACTCGAAGGTTGCCGTCATGGCGGCACCGGGAGCCACCGCAAAAAACGACCCGGCCCGGGTCGACCCGACACGGCCGCCGCCGGCCAGCAGGTCGAAGACGCCGTTCAGGTCGTCCAGCCGCGCCGCGGTTCCGTTCTCCACGGTCACGGACACCGTGCAGTAGTAGTCACGACTGCCCGTGTCGGCCACACTCAGGCGGAATTCCGCGGCGTGCAGCGGCCCGGCGAGACCGAGACCGGCGAGGCTGGCAATGACTCTGGCCAATTTGCGATTGACTCTCAATCTCAATTTCAGTCTCCTTCCAAGCATCCGGTGTTCTCCGAGTGCCTTGCGACCCCATCCAACCTGACCATGCCAGGTTTGGCCTTGAATTGCGAGTCACTCTCATTCTCATGTTATTGACGACCGGCGTGGCTGGAAAGCGGAGTTCTCGTATGCGTGTGTCCCCCCTTCTCATCGGTCTGGGTTGCCTTGCGGCGGCGAGCACGGCCGTGTCGGCGCAGAGTCTGGCGCCGGGCGAATCCGGCAACCGGGTCCCACCGGCGCGCTTCGTCAGCGCCGTCGACAACCAAGGCCCGACCGAGGCGGACCGGTTGACGCTGGGCATGTGGGTGACGGCCGGAAACGTCACGACCTACACCATCGGCAACTCCTGGAACGATTGGGTGCTGTGGCTGGTGTTCGACAAGCTGCGCGAACCGTCGCCTTATGTCGGCAAGGCGGAACCCTGGCTCGCCACGGCCATCGAGCAGGTCAGCGACGATGCCCGGGTGTGGGAGATCACGTTGCGCGACGGGGTGACCTGGCACGACGGCACGCCGTTCACGGCCGAAGATGTCGCCTTCACCTTCGAATACTATCGAGAAGGGCCGGCCAACCGCTGGACGCACCACGCCTCCTCGGTCCCCCGCATGGTCGGCATCGAGGTGCTGGATCGGCTGAAACTCCGGCTCACGTCGGAAAAGCCGATGCCGAACTTCGACCGCATCACGGCGGCGGACCTGCCGATCATCCAGAAGGCGCAGTGGGAGGGGGTGACCGAACCCCGTTCGTTCACCGACCTCGGCATCGGCACCGGCCCGTATCGCCTGGTCGCCTATGAAGCCGACCGCTTCTACCGGTTCGAGGCGAACGAGGACTATTGGCGCGGCGCGCCCGTGGTGAAGCATCTGGATCTGGTGATGATCAAGGATCCCCAGACCATGTTCACCGCATTGAAGACCGGCGAGATCGACGGTGCGGCGCGGCCGGTGCCGCCGGAACTGGTGCTGCAATGGCAGGACGACGCCGATCTGGAGATGATCGGTGCGCCGACCCTGTGGGGTGCGTGGCTCGACATCAATGTCGGCCGGGTCCCGTTCGACGACCGCGATGTGCGCCGCGCCGTCACCCTGGCGGTCGACCCCGAACCCATGCTGGAGCGGATCATGCTGGGGCAGGGCAAACCGGGTACCCATGCCTGGCCACATGTCGACAGCTTCTGGACCAAGCCGGACCTGGGTGCGCCCCATGATCCCGATCTGGCCGCCGCGATCCTGGACGACAAAGGCTTCGTCGACACCGACGGCGACGGCATGCGCGAACTGCCCGACGGATCACCCCTGACCTGGGACCTGAAGATCGCTTCCAACCAACCGCTGTTCCTGCGCGCGGCGGAGATGGTGCAGGCGCAACTGGCCGAGGTCGGCCTGCGCGTGGTGGTGGAAACCCTCGACCCGGCGAGCCTGTCGGCCTTGTGGCGCACCCGCGAGTTCGACCTGCGCATCGCCGACATCACCCCGCACGGCATCGCCGACCAGGACATGCTGATCATCCTGTACCGCGGCGACGCCCGGCGTGAGCTGGTGGAGGACACGGAAAAGGCCGAGATCGTCCGGCGCTGGCTGGAGGCCGAAACCCGCGCCGACCGTCTCGCCATCAGCTACGAGCTGCAGGAATACCAGACACGCTATCCGAACCGCGTCATGCTCTGGTACCCGGAAAGCACCTTCGCCTATCGCTGGCAGGCCTACGACAATTACCGTCCGTCGGCCGGCTACGGCATCTTCCACAAGTACTCGTTCCTGCCCGACGCGGTGCGGACCGGCGTGGTCGATCCGCTGCTGGACGATTGACATGGTGTGGCTGCGCTCCGTCGCCGCCACCGCGGCCGTGCTGGTCGTGGCGTTGATCGTAAACTTCGCATTGCCGCGCCTTGCTCCCGGCGATCCGCTCAGCATGATGCTGCCGGAAGACGTGGTCGCCGACATGACGCCGGAGCAAGAGGCCCGCGTTCTGGCCGAATTCGGCCTGGATCAGCCGGTGGCGGTGCAGTTCTGGGCCTATGCGCGGGGCGTGGTGTCCGGCGACCTCGGCACGTCGGTCACGTTCGGCGAGCCGGTCTGGGCGGTCGTCTTGGAGCGCCTGCCCTGGTCCCTTTTGCTCATGGGCTGGGCGCTGGCCCTGAGCGCCTTGCTCGGCACCGGCCTGGGCCTGCTCGCCGCCCGCCATGACGGCCGCGTTGGAGACCTCGCCACAACCCTGGCCGTGCTGTTCATCGGATCGGCGCCGGTGTTCTGGGTCGCCATGCTGCTGATCACCGTCTTCTCGGCCGAGCTGGGGTGGTTGCCGTCCTTCGGGGCCGCCCCTCTGACGGCATTCCCCGGCAGTGCTGCCTGGTATTGGGGCGTGGCCGAGCGCCTGGTCCTGCCCGTGGCGGCGCTGGCCCTGGCCCAGACCGCCGGGGTCTGGCTGACCGCCCGGTCGGCCATGACGATCGCCCTCCACCGCGACTACGTCACCTACGCCCGCGCCAAGGGTGCCGGCGAACGGCGCGTGTTCCTGGTGCATGCGTTCCGCAACGCCTGCCTGCCGATCTACACCAACGTCATGATCGGCGTCGGCAATCTGCTGGGTGGCGCCCTGGTGGTGGAGACGGTGTTCAGCTACCCGGGTCTGGGCAGCCTGATCCTCCTGGGCGTCGAGGCGCGCGACTATCCGTTGCTGCAAGGCGTGTTCCTGGTGGCGACGCTGTCGGTCGTCGCCGCCAACCTGGTGGCCGATCTGACCTATCCGCTGCTCGATCCGAGGGCCCGCCGATGAGCCTGGCCGTCACCCTCCCAGCCGTGCGGGTACCCGCGCCGGCGTTCCTGGCGATGCTGTCGCCGATCCAACGGGCCGGCCTGGCGCTGCTCATCACCTTGATCGCCCTGGTCGGGCTCGGACCGATGCTGTCGCCCTATGCGCCGTCCGAAACCGTGTGTGCGCCGTTTGCGACCCCGACACCGGGCCATCCCCTCGGCTGCAACGACGTCGGCCACGACCTCCTGACCGGAATTCTGACCGGCGGCCGGGTTTCCTTGGCCGTCGGTCTGCTGACCGCCCTGATCACCACGGCGCTGGCAACCGCCTATGCGGTGGCGTCGGCCACCCGCGGCGGCGTGATCGACATGCTCGCGATGCGCCTGGTCGACGCCGTCATGGCGCTGCCGTTCCTGCCCCTCGTCATCGTCATGGGCGCGTTCTTCGGCAGTTCGGTCGTCGTGCAGGTGGCCATCCTGTGTCTGGTGATGTGGGCCCAGCCGGTGCGCGAGGTGCGCGCCCAGACGCTGACCCTGCGGGAGGCCGATCACGTCGCGGCGGCGCGGGCCATGGGCGCATCCGGCTGGTGGGTGGCGACGCGCCACATTCTGCCCGACCTCGCACCGTTGGTCGTGCCGCAATTCGTCCGGGTCGCCCATCACACCATCCTGGTGGAAAGTTCGTTGAGTTTCCTCGGTCTTGGCGATGCGGTGCAGAAGAGTTGGGGCACCATCCTGTTCCACGCCAATGCCCGCACGGCGTTTCTCACGGATGCCTGGTTGTGGTGGGTGCTGCCGCCCGGAATGCTGATCGCCCTGTCCGTGGTCGCCCTGGCGCTGATCGGGCATGGGGCCGGCGATCGGCAGCGCATGGGCACGGTCACCGCCACCGGGCGCGACGGGCCGGGCCGGGCCCGGTCTTCGGACGCGGTCCTGGAGATCGGCGGCCTGACCGTGGCCTATGGTATCGAGCATGCCGTCGACCGGGTTTCGCTGACGGTCGCGCGGGGCGGGACGCTTGGTCTGGTCGGGGAGAGCGGGTCCGGCAAATCCACGGTCGCCATGGCGGTTCTGCGCCTGCTGCCGCCGGCGGGCCGCATCCGTGCCGGGTCGGTCTGGCTGGACGACACCGATGTGCTCGGCGTGCCCGCATCGATCCTGCCCCGGCTGCGCGGCCGACGGGTCGCGCTGATCCCGCAATCGGCCATGAACGCGCTCAACCCTGTGCAGACCATCGGGGCCCAGCTCGTCGAGGCGGTTCGGCTGCACCAGACCGTGTCGCGCCGAGACGCCCGGCAAAAGGCGGCGACGTTGCTGGAACAAGTGCAGGTGGCACCGGCCCGCCTGTCCGCCTATCCGCACGAGCTGTCCGGCGGCATGCGCCAGCGGGTGGTCATCGCCATGGCATTGGCGAACGAACCGGACGTCCTGGTCGCCGACGAGCCGACGACCGGTCTCGACGTGCTGGTACAGGCCGAGATCATGGCCCTGTTGCGGCGGCTGGCCAACCGGATGGGCCTCTCGGTGCTGTTCGTCACCCACGACCTGCCGTTGATCGCACGGTCCGCACAACAGCTCGCGATCATGCACGCCGGGCAGGTGGTGGATGCCGGCCAGCCGGATCTCCTGGCGCAAACCTCGGTTCATCCGCATACGCGGGCGTTGCTGGACAGCGCGCCGGGTCTCAGGGCTGGAAAACTCTACCAGCGCAATCCGGCGATCGGACCGAAGCTCCTGGCCCTGAACGGCGTGGCCGTCACCTTCAACCGGGGCATCGGCGCCCGCCTGCGCGGGGCCCGGCCGGTGCCGGCGGTGCGCGGCGTGTCGCTCAGTTTGCGGGCGGGCGAAGTGCTCGGCCTGGTCGGCGCATCCGGCTCCGGCAAGTCGACCGTGGCACGCCTGGCCCTGGGTCTGGTGACACCGGATCATGGCACCGTGACCCTGGCCGGCGCCCCGCCGCGGCCGGGCTGCGGTGCGCATCTGGTGTTGCAGGATCCCTATCAATCCATGCGGCCGGCCATGCGCGTGCGCGACGTGGTGGCGGAGCCGCTGCGCATCGCCGGCGTGGACCCGACCCCCGTCGCGCGGGCGGTCGCGGCGGTGCGACTGCCGGTGGACCCGGACTTCCTCGACCGTCCGGTCGGCTCCCTGTCCGGCGGCCAGCGTCAGCGCGTGGCCCTGGCCCGGGCGATCGTGACCCGGCCCCGGCTGATCCTGGCCGACGAGCCCACGTCCATGCTCGACCAGTCGCTCCGGCGCGGCCTCTTGGATTTGTTGGAGACACTCCGGCGTGACCTTGGCATGGCGATCCTGTTCATCACCCATGACCTGCCGCTGGCCCGGCATTTCTGCGACCGTCTCGCCGTGATGCAGGCCGGCCGGATCGTCGAGGAGGGACCGGCCGATGCGGTCGCCCTGTATCCCCGGCACGCCTACACCCGGGCTCTGATCGCTGCTGCGGAACCGCCATGAAATACACCGTCGCGCTTGCCATCTGTCTCGGGCTCGGCCTGCCGACAATCCCCGTCTTGGCCCATGAGGCCGCCGAAGCACGCCATCGCGTCATTCTGGCCGAGGCGGAGGGCGGCGATACGGTGCTGCACATCCGCTTGCCGGCACCCCTCCTGTTCATGGCGGAGCTGTCAGCGCGCGACACGCCGGGCGACCGGGTCCCAGCCCCCTTTCTGTCGGCGGAATGGGTCCTGTGGGGATGGCTGCACCGTCTCGACGCGGCGGCAATCGCCGCCGATCCCGGCGGTTTCGCCGACCGCCTGGTCGAGGCCGTTTCGGTGCGGATCGACGGCCGGCCGATCCGACCGGTGGTGCAGGCGTTCGCCTTGCACGGCGACCGGGGCCGGCCGCCGTTCGCCAGCCGCGCCGAGGCCCGCGCCGCGGTGTCTGCGGGGGTGGGTGACGTGCCGGGCCCCTTCGTCGGAACGGCCGTGGTCGATGCCCGGTTGCGTGTGACGGGGCAGGGGACCATCAGTGTCGCCTCGGCCGTCGGCGACGAAAGCGTGCCGCACGACGTCTTCATCGAGACCGATGTGGTCGACTACCGCGTGGCCCCTCCCTACACGCTCCACCGCCACGGCGCGCTGGACAAGCCGGTGATCCTGCCGCTGTTGCGGTGACGTGCCGGCCGGCAGGACGAACCCCTGCCAAATCACTGCGCACCAAATCGTAGGTTGGGGCACGGCGCGCACGGACCTCGGATTTCCAGGACAAGCGCTGAGGCGCCGTGCCCCAACATCTGGCATTTCCGAGGGTTCTATTGGCCAATCCGTTGTTGCCGCCTCAGAGGCACCGGGTGGCGCCGCCGTCGATGCCAAATCACTGCGCACCGAATCGTAGGTTGGGGCACGGCGCGCACGGACCTCGGATTTCCGGGACAAGCGCAGAGGCGCCGTGCCCCAACATCTGGCATTTCCGCTGGCTGATAGGTCGGCTGTTGTGGCGATCTGCCCCG
>JANQJV010000386.1 GCA_028281465.1 Azospirillaceae bacterium
AGCGCCGAAACCGAACCTGTCGTCAATGCGGGCCATGGGTATGACACTGGTCGGATACTTCGCTTCCGGGCGAGCCAATTGGGCGACACGTGCCACCGCTTTGCTTCTTGAGTACAATTGCGGCGTCCCAGACAGAGCCCGCGAAATGAGGATGTCCCATCCCCCTGCCCCGTGTGTCACCACTGCAGGCGTTCGACGTCGTTCAGGACCAAGGTTTCGTCCCCGATCAGCAGCGCATGGGTGCCACCGCCCAGGTCCAGATTGCCGGGGGATGACAGATCGAGGTCCTCGCCGTTCAGTTGCGCATTGACCCACGACCCGGTGCCGCCGTCCAGCCGGTCGTGGCCGCCCTGGCCATACAGGGTGTCGGTGCCGTGGAGGGCGCGGGCGTTGGCGTCCAGCGCCTCGATGCCGGTGGCCCGTTTGCCAGCGGGTTGGCGAAGCGCAAGTTTTGAGCGATCGTGCCACAAAACAAATGACAGAACTGCGGCACATAGGCGACTGCGCAGCGTCATTCGATCGGGTCGAATTGCCGAATGTCGACGTTGTCGATGCGCACGCCGCCACCTTGCGGCTGGTACAGGGCGGCGATCAATTTGAGCAACGTGGATTTATCGGAGCCGTTATAACCGACCACGGCGACGACCTCGCCCGGTTCCACTATGGGATCAGAGGCTTAGCAAGCCCTAGGCGATCCTACCGCGTCCGTTGAGGCCGTGGCCATCGCCCGATCGGCTTAGGCTTGGGACCGTGTGCCGCTGCCCGCCCCACGTCACGGTGCCAGTAGCGAATAGAATGCTGTCAAGACAGCGGTGGTCAGTAAACCGTTGAGCGCCAGCGCCACTGCGGCGAAAGTACCGGCCAGCGGAGCAATCTCGAACGCGCGTGCGGTGCCGATGCCGTGGGCGGCGGTTCCGGCAGCGACGCCGATGGCCCGTTGGTCGCGGCAGCCGACAAGAGCAGCGACTGGACCAGCCAGCACGCTCCCCAAAATGCCGGTGAGAATGACCAGCGCTGCGGTCAGCGACGGCAGACCGCCGGTCTTCTCGGCGATGGCCATCGCGATCGGTGTGGTGACCGACTTTGGCGCCAGCGACTGCACTGTTTCTGGGCTGGCCCCAAGGAGCCAGGCGATGCCAACCGCGCTCAGGATTGCCGTGGACGACGCGGCCAGCAGTGCCAGGAGGCTAGGCACAGCCGCCCGGCGGATGGTCGGGAAATTGCGTTTGAGCGGTACGGCCAATGCCACGGTGGCTGGGCCAAGCAGGAAATGCACGAACTGGGCCCCTTCGAAATAGACGGCAAACGGCGTCTCCGTGGCGGCCAGAAGCGCGATCAGGAGAGTGGCTGCAATGAGCACTGGGTTAAGGAGCGGCCAGTCACCTGCGGTCCGTGACACGGCCTGGGCAGCCGCGTACGCGGCCAGTGTCGCGGTAAGCCATACCAGCGGTGTGGTGCGCAGGTAGACCCAGATATCGGCGAACTCGCTCACGTCTCGGTCCCGTCCTGCGGTATGTTCAGTCGCCGCGCTGAATACCGGAAGACGACGACACCGACCACCAGGGACAAGGCGGTGCTGATCAGGACAGCGGTGGCAATGGGCAACACTTCCGCGGCGATTCGCGCCTGATGTTGCATGACGCCGACTCCG
Organism: Azospirillaceae bacterium; assembly: GCA_028281465.1. Lineage (GTDB taxonomy): Bacteria > Pseudomonadota > Alphaproteobacteria > Azospirillales > Azospirillaceae > JANQJV01. The sequence goes on from JANQJV010000386.1 coordinate 1,652, forward strand.
GCCGGAACGAACAGAAGGGGCAAGTGCCGCAAGAGGTTGTCCGCCGTCGTTTCGAGCCTCGGCGCCCGGAGGCGTCCGGCGGCCAGGGCGATGAACAGCACCAGGAACCCAAGCACCGGCCCGGGCACGGGGAGCGCGAGCAGCCGGGCCAATACTTCGCCGGCGAGTTGGAACGCCAAAAGGGTGGTGAGAGCGATCAGCATGCCGGAATCCGGTGAAAATGGGGTTGCAGACCGACGCCAACGGTGTTTGCGTACGATTGATAGGGCATCTCACTGCAACCCTGGCGACGTCGCAAGTCTTCAGGTCGGCCGCAGAGGGGTCCACCGTAGAGCGAGAAGGTGGGCTCAGTGATATCGCATTGGCGCCGAAATGACCTACACTTGTGACCCAATACTGAGCCCAGTTCGGCGTTGAACGGCCCAAACCGCAGACCAGAGCCCATGACCGACCCGTTTAGAGCCTTCTTTGATCTGTCCGCTGACCTGCTCTGCATCGCCGGTACAAACGGATACTTCCATCAGGTGAACCGTGCCTGGTCTGAGACTCTGGGTTGGAGTGAGGCGGAGCTGATGGCCCGCCCCTATCTCGACTTCGTGCATCCGTCCGATGTGGACGCCACCCGGGCCGCGGCGGCGGTGTTGTCCAGTGGCACACCCGTGTCGGATTTTGAGAACCGGTTCCGATGTGCAGACGGCTCGTTTCGCCGGTTGCACTGGCGGGCCCGGCCGCCCATAAATGGTCGGATGCATGCTGTCGCACGCGACGTTACCGACCGGAGGCGCAGCGAGGAGACCCTGCAGCAACGAAACCGCCAGCTCGAATTGGCCGAGGAGATGGCCAGCGTCGGGCATTGGCGGCTCGATTTGGCGGATCGGCAGGTGACCTGGTCGCGCGAGGTCATTCGCATCCACGGTGAGGACCCGGAGACCTACACGCCGACGCTCAAATCGGCGCTCGCCTTCTACCATCCGGAAGATCGGGACAAAGTGGCGCGGCTGATCGAAGAGGCGATCACGGCCCGGCGGCCCTTCGATTTCATGCATCGTCTGATCCGGACGGACGGTCAGACCCGTTACGCGCGCTCCCACGGCCGTTGCGAACTGGACGAAAAGGGTCAGGTGAGCGCGCTGTTCGGGGTCTTTCAGGACCTGACGGACCGCATCCGACACGAGACGGCGCTGAAGCAGCTTCATGAGATCGCCGCCGATGCCCAAGCCAGCCTGGCCAACCGGATCAACCGTCTGCTTCACCTTGGCAACACCGTGTTCGGTCTTGCCATCGGCCTGGTCAGCCGGATCGACGGCGGGCGTTACGAGGTATTGCACGTGGCCAGCGAAGATGGTGAGCCGGCGCCGGGCACGGTGTTCGATTTAAGTTCGACCTATTGTATCAATATGTTGTCGGCCAACCGGACATTGGGTTTCCACCATGTCGCCGCATCGGAGATTCGTTCACACCCGTGTTACCTGACGTTCCGTCTCGAGTCATACATCGGCACGCCATTGTACGTGGACGGTGAATGCTTGGGTACGCTGAGCTTTACTTCCCCCGAACCGACCGATCCCTTCAAGGAGGACGATTTTGATCTGATTCGGCTGTTTGCCCAGTGGGTCGGTACAGAGATGGCGCGCGAGCGCGATCGTTTGCATTTGAGCGAAGCCAAGGAGGCGGCCGAACACGCCGACCGCGCGAAGTCTCGGTTCTTGGCCAACATGAGCCACGAGATCCGCACGCCTATGAACGCCATCTTGGGCCTGTGTCATCTCATGCAGCAAGGCACGCTTTTGGCGACGCAGCGCGACTATCTGGACCGCATCCGCGCCTCGGCGGATACGTTGCTGACAATCCTGAACGACATATTGGATTTGTCTAAGATCGATGCCGGCCGGATGGAACTGGAGCGGTCCGACTTCCTGCTCTCCGAAGTGGTCCAGCGCGTGCAGTCGCTCATGGAGCCGCGTGCGGCGGAAAAGGGCTTAGGTTTCCGCCAGGAGATCGATCCCGCGTTGGCAGGACGGTTCATCGGCGACCCGCTGCGACTGACACAGGTTCTTCTGAATCTGCTGAGCAACGCGACAAAGTTCACTGAGCATGGAGAGGTCGTCCTGGGTGCGCACCTATCGACCCTGACCGACTGCGCGGCAGACGTCGTTTTCTGGGTGCGTGACACCGGTATCGGCATCGATCCGGCGCAGCAGGAGTTGCTTTTTCGGCCGTTCCAGCAGGCCGACACCTCAACCACCCGTCGGTTTGGCGGCACCGGCCTTGGCCTGAGCATCGTTCGCCGTCTGGTCGAGATGATGGATGGGCGCGTCTGGCTGACCAGCGAACCTGGCCACGGTAGCACCTTCACCTTCACCGTTCGGTTCGGTGTGCCGGCGCGTACGGTCCCTCTTGGTGACGGGACGTGTTCCAACCTGGGATCGTTGTGTTACTTGAATGCCGTGGTCGCCGGTGCCACACCGCAAGCGCGCGCCGCGCTGGCCGATCCGCTGCGCCGGGCCGGGGTTCAAGTGCAGGAGCGCGGATTCGCCGGCGCGGAAGGCGTGAGTGCTATCGTCCACGCCATCAGTGATCATCCGGACGGATGTGATCTGCTCCTTATGGCCAGTCCGGACCTGTTCTTCGCCTTGCGGCTGATCGAGGAGTGCCGCGCCCAGGATGCCACGCGGGCCTTGCCGATCATCGTCACGGGCTTGAGCGCAGCGGAAGCTGGGCTCGGTGGCGATGTTGAATCCGACGGCAACACACGTTTTCTTGCCGGTACGCCGACCGAGGCGAAACTTGTGGACTCGGCCTTGTCCATGGGCGGTGCGGCGCGACCCGTGGCGGCACCGCAACCGGTCGCGAAAACCGGTCGGCCGTCGGATCTGACCGGGGTTCAGGTGCTGGTGGCGGAGGACAACGAGACCAACCGTCTCGTGGTGTCGGAGATCTTGCGCCGGGCCGGGGCAGCGGTGGTGTTGGCGGAGAATGGTCAAGAAGCGGTCGACCGGGGTTTGGCCCTTGCGACCGAGGGCACGCTTGACGTCGTGCTCATGGATATCCAGATGCCAGAAATGGACGGTTACGAAGCAACTCGGCGCCTGCGCGACCGCTGGCCAGCGGAGTCTTTGCCGATCATCGCCCTGACCGCCCACGCCATGGCCGAAGAACGGCGCCGTGTGCTGAACGCCGGCATGAACGACATTATGACCAAGCCGGTCGATCCGGGCGGTTTGGTCGCCCGTTTGGCGCAATGGACCTGGCGCCGGTCAGGTCGACGATCGGAGGTTGGTGCGGCTGCGGTTCGACCGGCAGAGCCCAGTGCGGCACCCTCGACCATGGTCGCGGGCCCGAGCGGCCTCGAGACCGTCCCGGGCCTGGACGTTGCCGACGGGTTGCACCGGGTCGACGGCAACCTGTCTCTCTACCACACCTTGCTTGCGTCGTTCCGCCGCGATTTTGCCGGGGCGGCCGAGCGCTTGGCGGCCCTGCAATCGAATGGCCCGGTGGACGGATTGCGCAGTCTGGCGCATAAGTTGGCTGGGGTGGCCGGTAACATCGGGGCGCATCAGGTTGCCGTTTTAGCCCGCAGGGTGCAACAGGACGCGCGCGGTGGCGGCGACACGGCGGCCCAGGTGGCCGGTTTGGTCGACGCGCTCCAAAGGCTGCTCGATGGTCTGGCGGCCGTCGCGGCCGAGGCTGCACCGAACCCGACCCCGGCGGCAGCGGCTGAGCCGACGCGCCCGGCCGAACCACAGACGGATGTCATGGCCGGCCTGGCAACGCTCTTCGACACGCTGGACCAGCAGTTGCACGCCCAGGACATTGGTGCCGACGAAACCGTGCGTATCCTGGCTGCGGCACCCCTGCCGCCGTGCTGCCGGTCGATTGTGGCTGAATTGGAAGCAGCGGTCGACGCGCTCGACTTTGCGGCTGCTCAGGCCAATCTGCGCGATCTTTTTGACGCGGTTCGGCCGGCTGCGGGTGCCGGCGCATCCGAACCGGCGCTGGAGGCTGCGCGGTGACGGGGGGCGCGGCACAGCGGCAGACGCTCTTGATCGTTGACGACGTGCGCGACAACATCAAGGTACTGGCGAATCTCTTGCGCGACCAGGCGCGTATCCTGGTGGCGACCGACGGCGAAACTGCTCTGCATCTGGCGGCCGCGGAGCCGATCGATGGCATCTTGCTCGACATCATGATGCCGACCCTGGACGGCTATGAAGTGTGCCGACGACTGAAGGCTGACCCCGCAACCCATGATATTCCCGTCATCTTTGTCACCGTGCTGGACGAAAGCACCGACGAGGAAGCTGGGCTGCGGCTGGGGGCTTTCGACTACATCGCGCGGCCGTTCGTGCCGGCGATCGTGCGCGCCCGGGTCGGCAACATGCTCCGCCTTCAGGCTACGACTCAAGGATTGCGGCGGGCCAACGCCCAACTCAAGGAAATGGCCGCCACCGATGCGCTGACCGGTGCCGTCAACCGCCGCCAATTCTTCATTCTGGCCGAACACGAGCGGGTGCGCTGTCTGCGCGCCCGGCGCCCTCTTTCGCTCGCCATGTTGGACGTCGATCACTTCAAAAGCATCAACGACACCTACGGCCATGCTGCCGGTGACCAGGTGCTGATTGGCTTGGTGGCGGAAGCGTGCCGGCTGCTGCGCCAATCCGACGTGGTGGCGCGCTTGGGCGGAGAGGAATTCGCCGTGCTCTTGCCGGAGACGGGGCGGGACGACGCGCTCGCCTCGGCGGAGCGTTTGCGCGCCGGCATCCCAAGTTTGTCGTTCAATGCCGGTGCCGACACATTCTCGGTCACCGCGAGCGTTGGGGTGGCTTTGATTGCTGATGAAGACGACGACATCGACGCCGCGCTGAAACGCGCCGATGTTGCCCTCTACGAAGCCAAGCGTGGCGGTCGCAACCAGGTGCGTTTCGGAGCGTGACGTGGCTCAGCGGCCGGCTAACAAGAAACTAAGCTTGGCGTGTCCAAATATAGTAGCAAAAGCAAACTTCGCTGCTATATATGCGCTCGGAAAACTGGACTGTTTCATCCCCG
>JANQJV010000015.1 GCA_028281465.1 Azospirillaceae bacterium
CAGATGGACACAGATGAACGCAGATAGGGCACCGCCTGCCTGCCGAGGCGCGAAGCGCAAGACAACCTTATTGCCTGCGGCGCGTCGGGTCTGCGCAAGTGGCGCCGGCATCCAGAAACCATCTGCGTTCATCTGCGTCCATCTGCGGCTAAATTCCCTTCGTTCCGCACCAAGAGTGAGTGTTTTGGGCCGCAGATGGACACAGATCCCTGACAATCTCTGCAAGCTCTTGCTCCTGCTTTCGTGAGAGCAGTGATTTTCTTCCTTGGCCCGGACGATGTAACGGTGAACCCAATCCCGCAGGGTTTGACGATCCATGCCGCAGCAATGCGCCGCTTCCGTCCGAGATTTGCCATCAAGGATCAGCGCCAAGGCGAGCATTCGAGTACCGGCAACACCAGTGACCGCGCTTCGAGCCAAAGCCCGAAGCCCATCCGCAGAATAGTCCTGACCTGTGCTCGCAACCGCCATATCTCGAACTCCCCACAAGATATGGTGTGAGAGACTCACAGCTGGCGGGGCGGAACGTCACCGTGATGGCGGCGCCGCTGCCGGGGGTGACCGGCATCGGCAGTGTCCGGCTGTCGTTCGGCGGGCACAGCCGGACGGAGAATGTCGTGCCCTACGCCCTGTTCGGCGACAGCAACGGCGATCTGTGGGGTGCAGCCGACTTTGCCGACGGCCTGAACACCCTGGAACTGACGGTGTTCGGCAGTCGCAACGGCAAGGGCGACATCCTCGAAACGGTCCGTCTCGATTTCTCGATTGGCGAAGACACCACCGCGCCACCGCCGGTCCCGGTGGCCGACACGGCGACGACCGACGAAGACCAGCCGGTCACCATCGACGTGGTGGCCAATGACGCCAACACCGAGGGTTTCACCATTTCACCGGTTTCGAATCCCTGTGGACCTGGACCGAAGCGGCCACCGACTTCTTCAACACGGACATCCCGTTCTGGGCCATGCGCGACGCCGACGCCGTGACTTTGAACACGGGCGACTTCGTCATGGCCAAGGACGGCGACTACTACGTCTCCTACCTGGACTATGGCCAGGCCGGCGATGTGCGGCTCGACCTCAGCGGCCATGCCGGCGAGCGCTACGACGTGTTCTGGTACAACCCGCGGACCGGCGGGCCGCTGTTGCATGCCGGGACCGCGGACGGTGGCAGCACCGTCCAACTCGGCGGCGCGCCGGCCGACCCGGGCAAGGACTGGGTGCTGTTCGTGCGCAACACGGCCCTGCCGGACAGTCCGGACAGCATTCCGGCCCCGGAGCCGCCACCGGCGCCCGACCCGGTGCCCGACCCGGAACCGGTGCCCGACGGCGGCAGCCAGTATCTCGACCTGTTCTTCGCCCGCACCGACACCGATCAAACACTGCTCGGCTTCGGCGACGGGTCGCAGATCGCGGCGTCCGATCTGGATGACGGGCCGGTGACGATCTATGCGGTCGCCAAGGCCAGCGCACCCACGGTCACCAGTGTCACCCTGTCCGTGCCGGGGGTCAATACGCAGACCGAGAAAGTCTCGCCCTATGCCTTGTTCGGCGACACCAATGGCGACTTCAAGGGCGGCACCAGCTTCGGCGTCGGCGACTACGATCTCAGCCTCCAGGTCAATGGCACCGGCGGCGTGCTGGAGACCGTCACGCTGAGTTTTTCGGTGGTCGAGGACAGCCTGCTCGCCGATACATCGACGATCGTGCAGGATTGGGACCCGTTCCTGGTATAGACTCCATATCGACGGGGCAATTTTCGACCGCCATGGGGCAATTGGTCGACGCCGTAGGATGCGCACGGCTTATCCTACGCGCCGGTTACGTGGCGCAGGACCCAGATGGCGGTGATGCCGGCCGCCATGGTCAAGGGGAGGCTGCGCGTCGTCACGGCCGTCAGTAAAGCCAAGCCGGCTGCGCCTGCGGCCCCGCTGAACGCCATGGTCCACCCCTGTCCAAACGGTGGGGTCCACCTCAAACACACGCACCGTTCGGAGGGAGGGGAGCGAGAGCATCCCTAACCCTATCCGGCGCCCTTTTGCCATTCCGCGCCGATTCCAATCCATCGACGCCATGATGATTTCAAGATCAATGACTGCTCTCGGTGATGTTCCAGAATGGATCGAATGCCAGGGCTGAGTACAATAGTATTCAAATATTGCGCTGAATTTGACCTACTGGATCATAACAGATACCATTTCTTGTGGTGGCCAGGATTGTTCAAACTCGTTCGCGACCATGTGTGCCATTATTCATTATGCGATCAGCAAAATCTCCGTCGCCTTGCTGATCCTCTCCGCGATGGCGACAGCGACTGTTGCCGAGACGATGTCCGGGCATCCGGTGCTCACTGACGGTGACACATTCGAAATCGATGGCCAAAGCATCCGGCTGTTTGGGATCGACGCGCCGGAGATGGCGCAGCGCTGCGCCGGAAGCCGCGATCATCGACACTGCGGGGACGTGGCTAGGCGCGCCTTGACCAGCGTGATCAGAGGCTTACCGGTCCGCTGCACGGCTGAAGGCGCGGATCTGTACGACCGAATGATCGCCACGTGCTGGGTTGGCGATACGGATCTCGGCCGGTGGATGGTGGCCAATGGTTGGGCCATGGCGTTTCGGACGTATTCCGTGCGCTATGTGAGCGACGAGGGCGTAGCGCGGGTCGACCGGCGTGGTTTCTGGCGCGGCCACTGGCAACCACCTTGGGAATTCCGCGCGCAGCGTTGGCAGGCGGCGGTGCCGGCAGCACCAAACGGATGCCCGATCAAAGGTAACATCAATCGCCGGGGCGAGAGAATCTACCACACCCCGTGGGGCAGCCGATGGTATGGACGCACGGTGATTCGCACCCGCGATGGCGAACGTTGGTTCTGTTCGGAACGAGAAGCCCGGGACGCGGGCTGGCGGGCGCCCTTGCGGTAACACGGCCGATGTCTTTGGGCCCGTGTCTTTGGGCTGGCGGCGATCTGTTCCAGCAGCCGGCAGTGATGCAGGCGCGCAGCATGTCACGGCTGGTCCAGGCAGGGAGCACCGCAGTGACATCTGTGTTCGCTACGAGGGTCTGTCCGCCTCGGAAACGGATGCCGTCGCGGTTGGCATAGGCCCAAGCACAGTCTGCGCCGACCCGGTGGCCGGAGGCCATGGTCTGGAAAACCAAGACGATGGGCGAGCGGTCCACCGGCGCGAGGCGGTGGGTTCGTTGCTTAGGCCTCGTAGGGGTTCGATGTCGGGTTACCCGCCGCATCGGTCCAAACGGTGGTGGACTGCAGCCGATCGCGGTGGTAAATGCGATCATGGTCGGGATAGGTGATCGTGTCCACCGGTGCCCGGGTGCCGACCACCAGATACCGCGTCGGTGTGGTGGAGCGGTTTTCCAGACAATGTCCGACCGGGTCTCCGGCCCGGAAGGTTGCCGCATCCCCCGCGTGCAAGGGCGTTTCCATGTCGCCTTCAAGCAGCGTGACGCTGCCATCGAGGACATAGATCATTTCGTCCTCGTTGCTGTGCCAGTGTTTGATCGACGATTGCGATCCGGGCGGCAAGGTCTCGATGAAGGCGCCGAATTGGGTCAGACCGCCGGCCGCGCTGATCCAATGCAGACGGGTCGGACCGCAGGGGTGGTCAGCCCCCTCTTCCTCCAAGATCATCCGGTCGGGTGTGATGGCGGGCAAGAAACGCCTCCTTGGATAAAGTATCGGTCTCGACCCAGGGGCCAACCCTATCCCCGAGTTTTGCTCAAGGCCAGACCATCCGTCATCCCAATTCGGCGAGCCAAGCGCACCAAACCAAACACCGCCCACAAAAATCCAGCGGTTTTATCGGGGCACAGTTGGCTGGTTCGGACTTCTCCAGCGCCGGCGGCAGAGCGACACAATGCCATGGGCCACCTACCCATCCGCACTCACTCTTTGCTTGAAGTAGCGAAGGAGTGCCTCACTTGACGCCACGGTCCGATGTTGCTGAATATAGTCCGGAAGATCACTTCTCGTCACGCCGCTCGTGTAGTAGCAAATGATGTCTTTCTGCTTACCATCGGCGAGCCCGATCTCATAAGGGACCCACGGAGATGACATCGTGGTTTTCGATAGGATGAGGACGAGGTGAGTGCATTCGTCAATGTGGGCTTGAATTTGATCAGTTATGTCTTGATCACTCTTCACTGATTCCTTGTCGATAAAACAGTCAACATTGATTTTCTTAAGAGCTTCGTAGACATTGAACGCGGCTGCTTCGTTTGGGCGGGCATATGATATGAATACGTATGTCACTTTATCACAACCTGATATGGACGATAACAACCCATTCGATTGCACACTGGGCAAATGGGTGGTGCTTGTCAAGAATGGCGGTGGGCGCCCTGGAGCCGATGATGGGTGGTCTTGTGTTGCGTGTGTACCTGCCATCGATCTGGTATAAAGACCGCGACGTCGGGGCATCGGCCAACCCTGCTTGTCCGTTTCTGTCAATGGGATCTCGCATGCCGTCGAGTTTGTCGAGTGAGTCAGCCGCAATGGCATTGCTCCGGGCGCGCACCACATTGCAACCGATCGACGAGTTGTCGGCGGATTGCCGACCAACCGACCTGGTCGCCGCTTATGCCGTCCAGGGCCGGCTGAATCGGCTGCTGGCCGACACCGGGTTCGGGCCCGTGGTTGGGGCCAAGATCGGGTGTACGACGGCGGTCATGCAGAGCTACCTCGGCATCCCGCACCCCTGCGCAGGGGCCCTGTTCGCCGCCACGGTGCGGGAAGGGGACGCCGTGTTTCCGCGCACAGCGTTCCGGCGGCCGGGCGTGGAGTGCGAGGTTGCCGTCGAGTTGGCTCGCGACATGGTCTCCGACCTTCCGTTCACGCTCGCCAGCGTCGCGCCGTTCGTTGCTGCGGCCCGGGCCAGCATCGAGATCGTCGATGACCGTTGGACCGACTTTAGGAAGGTCTCGACGCCGTCTTTGGTGGCCGACAACTTCTTCAACGCCGGCTGTGTGCTCGGGCGAGCCGTGACAATCGATGCGGCGGCCGATGCGGCGGCGTGGTCCACCGTTCAAGGGTCTCTCCAAATCAACGGTGCCGACGTCGGATCCGGCACCGGGCAGGACATCCTGGGTCATCCGCTGGAAGCCTTGGCCTGGCTCGCCAACCATCGGCAGCAAGCAGGCGCACCCCTGCGGGCCGGGGAGATCGTGACTCTCGGCTCCCTGGTCAAGACGGTGTGGATCGGAGCGGGCGACACGGTGACGGTCACCCTTTCGGATCTTGGCACCTGCAGCCTGCGCCTGACGTGATTGGGGAGACGCATGATCGCCGATTGCACCATCCGTCCGTTCGCGCCGGACGATTTGGCCCGGCTCCACGAAATCCGCATGGCGGCGTTCCGGCCAGTGTTCCCGTCGTTCCGGGCAATCGTCGGCGAGGCGATCGCGGAGGTGGCGTTCGCCCGGGCCGAGGCGGAACAGGCCGACCACCTGGATAAGATGTGCCGCCCGGACTCCGGCCGCGAGGTCCATGTGGTCGAGCGGGACGGACGGATCGTCGCTTTCTTCGGCATCGCTTTGGATCACGATACCAAGCTCGGCGAACTCGACCTGAATGCCGTGGACCCCGCGGAACAGGGCCGTGGCATCGGCACCAATATGGTCGCCTTTGCGTTGGTGCGCATGATGGCAGCCGGCATGCGCGTCGCTACCGTCGGCACCGGCGGCGATCCGGCCCACGCCCCGGCGCGGCGGGCCTATGAGAAGGCCGGTTTCGGCCCGGCGATCCCGGGCATGTACTACTACAAGGCCTTGTAACGGCAGGCCGGTCCCACCCCCGGCGTCCGTTCAGCGTTCCGGAGCGTGCCGGGGCAATTGGAGGCGGACGCGCAGGCCCGGGTGGTTGTCTTCGAACCACAGATGGCCTCCATGCAATTTCGCGACCGCGGCCACCAGCGTCAATCCGAGGCCGTGGCCCTGGGTCGAGCGGCTCTGGTCGACCCGGTAGAAGCGGCGGCTCAACATGGGGTGCAGCGCAGCCGGCACGCCGGGACCGTTGTCGCTGACGGAAAACTCCACCCACTCGGCACTTGCTGCCAGCGACACACCGATGCCGCCGCCGCAGGGGGTGTATTTGACCGCATTGTCGAGGATGTTCGCCACGGCCTGGGCAACCAGGTGGTTGTCGCCGAACACACGGGTTTCGTTGGGCAGCGACACAAGGAAACCCACACCCTTCTCTTCCGCCAGCGGGGCATATAGATCGCAGGCGTCACGTATGGTCTCGTCGATGGCGAAGAGGTCGAAGTTTTCCCGCCCGGAGCCGGCTTCGACCTTGGAAATCCGCAACAGGGCGTTGAACAGCCCGATAACGTCGTCCAATTCCGCCTGGATGCGCTCCAGCGTGGTGCGCACCGCCCCGACATCGGTGCCAGTCGGTTCGCCGGTGGGCGCCGTCAGGGCAGTCTCCACCAATCCTTTCAGTCGCGTCAGGGGATGCCGCAGATCATGGGCGATGGTGGTCGACATGTTGCGTTTGCTTTCCATCAGATACTGGATTTCGTCCAACATCCGATTGATGTTGTCGGCCAGATGGTCGAACTCGTCGTCGGCCCCGGAGCGTGGTACGCGTCGGTCGAGATCGCCGTCCATGATGTCTTCGCAGGTGCGGTTGACCCGCTGCAGCCGCGTTCCCACCACGCGGCGCAGGATCACCGCCCCGGCGAAGGACAGGGCCAGCATGAGCACCATGCCGGTGATCAGGCCTTCGCCGATCAGCCGCTGCAAGCGCGTCTCGTCCTCCACATCGAGACCGACCAGTAAGCGCGCACCATCGGGCAGCGGATGCACCAGACCCCGGATGGTGCGCCCCGCATCGCTCCGGCCTGGCGGCAGCACATGATCGAAAACGCCGCCGATCTGCTCCGGAAGATTTGGCAGATCGGGCAAATTGCCGGCGAGGCTGACGCCGTCTCGGTCAATGAGGCCGAAATAGAGGCCCTGGCCGTCGGACAGGCGCGCACGGAACCGGATGTGGTTCGCCAGACGATCCGGATCGAAGTTGTTGGGTCCGGGATCGAGCGACCCCAGCTCGGCCCGCAAAATGCTGGAAACCTGTCGGTCCACGAAGCCGATGGTTTGCCAAAACAGGAGGGCGACAAACAGGAGCGAGGAGCCGCCGAACAATACGCCATACCAGATGACGAGGCCGAAGGTGACGGAGCGGACGACCTTAATCGGGGGCACGGAGGGTATACCCGGCACCGCGGATGGTCTGGAGTAGGCAAGCCGGAAAACCGCGGTCGATCTTCTGGCGTAGCCGGCTCACGTGCACGTCGATGACATTGGTCTGCGGGTCGAAGTGGTAATTCCAAACCCCCTCCAGCAGTATGGTGCGCGTCACGACCTGGCCGAGGTGTCGCATGAAGAACGCCAGCAATTGAAATTCGCGCGGCTGCAGCTCGATGACACGGCCTTGGCGCCGCACGCTGCGGGCCAGCAGGTCCAATTCCAGGTCGGCGACGCGCAGCACTGTTTCGATGCGCGCGCTGCCCTGGCCGCGGCGTAGCAGCACCTCCAGGCGGACCAGGAGTTCCTGGAAAGCGAACGGCTTGGTCAGATAGTCGTCGCTGCCGGCGCGCAAGCCCCGGATGCGCTCGTTGACGTCGCTGAGTGCGCTCAGCAGCAGAACCGGCACGCCGCTTCCCGACTTGCGCAACGCCTCCAGCACGGTGAGGCCATCCATGATGGGCAGCATGCGGTCGAGCACGATGGCGTCATACGGTTCGCCTGTGGCCAGAAATAGGCCGTTCCGGCCATCGGTGGCGATGTCGACGCCATAGCCCTGCTCGGTAAGGCCCTTGGCGACGAAGTTGGCGACATCGCAATCGTCTTCCACCACAAGAATCTTCATGGACCGTCCTTCGTCTTGCGCACGGTCGATTGCGGCGACGTCATGAATGGGCCAAGCAGAAGACAGGATCCATTGGCCACGGGTGTGCTGGCCACGGGTGTGCGCACGGGCCCGGACAGGTGATCCGGCTGGGCGGTCGCCGGGGAGACCCGGTCCATGACCCGCTTTTTGGTCCTCTGCTTGCCGTGCATGGTCGCCGTTCCGATACTGTTCACCAAAGGCCGATACTGTTCACCAAAGGCCGATACTGTTCACCAAAGGAATGACCGTTCCGCGTTTTCTCTGCTATCGGGTGCTCACGAAGGCCGCGGCTTTCGGAGTCCGGGGTATGTGTTGCGGTGCAGCGAAACAGTCCCGTGGCCGCTGAGCCTCTGCCAAGGACGGTCACCCATGGACCAGAACCGTGCCTGTTTTTCGGTTGCGAAGTAACTGTTTGGTTTGACAGGTGTCGGTGAGGCCGAGCCGCGTGGGATGTGTTTCGTCGGTGTTGTGGAGGCTTGGCGGGCGGACTCTGCCGTCCAATTGCGGACCGTCTCCGAAATCATTGTCACAGAAAACGGCCAATGCCGACCGATTTGCCTTCGGACATCCCTGACCGCAGGAGCCGCACCGGCCTCTGCCGGGTTCCTTCACATATAAAAAAATAAACTCACCTTTCCTGAAAATGAATAATCCGTAATGTTGCCTATTCCTGTCACATCTGACAGTAGATAGCCGAGTGATTTCTAGTATGTTCCGAATTTATAAGAGATTGAGGCGTCATTTCAGCTTTGATCTTACCTCATAACAACGAGACTATCATGAAAATTCTTGAAGTTCTGGAAGAAAAGGGCTTCGATGTCTTTGCAGTTGGCCCCGCCGACACCCTCGGTGACGTCGTCAAAGGGATGCGTCGGCATGCCGTCGGCTCCATGATGGTGCTGAACAAGACCGGGTCTCTGGTCGGCATCGTGACCGAGCGCGACGTGGTGACGGCCGTGGTCCGGTATGCGGCGGGTGCGATGCGATTACTGGCCGAAATGGTGATGACGCGGGATGTGATCACTTGCTGCCCAGAGGACTCCCTGGAATCCGCGCAACGGGCGATGGAGCGGCACCAGATTCGTCACGTGCCGGTGGTGGACGCAGGCACCGTGATCGGCATGGTCAGCGTGCGCGACAGTCTGAATGCCGCCATGGCCCAAAAAAATGCGGACGTGGCCAGGCTACTGCTTCGGGCCCGTTGCCGCCCGCATCATCCGCGGGTTGCCCTGGCGGCCTGAGGCGGCCGTCGGACCGGCATGGCGCCCTGGACGGTCGTGGCGACGCGCCACCTGCGCGCCCGTCCGCCCAGGCACCCGTCCAGTGGCGCTGCCCCGCGTTCATCCGCGGTCGTTCAGGAGCCGGGAGGGGGCATTCGGGGCGTCCTCCGGGACCTGGGGCTCCTTCATCCACCGCGTCGTGTCGGCGGCATTGAGCGGACGACCGAAGAAATAGCCTTGGCCAATGTCGCAGTGCTCTCCTACCAAGAAGTCCCGTTGGAAGGATGTCTCGACACCCTCCGCCACCACGGTGAAATCCATGCTCCGGCCCAGCCTGACGATGGCGCGCACGATGGCGGACGCCTGGTCGTCGTGGGGGACTCCGCGCAGAAACACCTGGTCGATCTTCAGCTTGGTGATGGGTAGGGTGCGCAGATAGGCCAGTGAAGAGAATCCGGTGCCAAAATCGTCGATCGCGACCGAAACCCCATGGGTGCGCAAGACGTCCAAGACCCCGGTCGCGACGCCAAGCTGCGACATCAGCGTGGTTTCAGTGATTTCCACTTCCAGATTGGTCGGGTGGAGCCCGGCCCCGGCGACCAGGTTCAGAATCCGGTCGGCCAACCGATCGTCCTGTTCTATTTGTACACTCGACATATTGATGGCCACGTGGCCGAACGGTATTCCGGCTTCACGCCACCGCCCCGCTTGGGCACAGGCGTTTTCTAGGACCCAGTCTCCGAGTTGCACGATCAACCCGGATTCCTCGGCGATCGGAATGAACCGATGCGGCGGGATCAGCCCCTGCGTCGGATGGCGCCACCGCACCAGCGCTTCGAGCCCTTCAAGGCGGTGCGTGGCGAGATCGAATTGCGGCTGGTAGTGAAGTTCCAGTTGGTTGGTACGGAGTGCCTCGCGCAGTTCGGTGGCCACCAGCACGCGCTCCAGCGCATGATCAGTCATCTCGCGGCGATAGGCGCAGATCGTGTTTCGCCCGCGCTCCTTTGCGTAATACATGGCCGCGTCGGCGTTACGCATCAGGGTCGCGCCATCGGTCCCATCCTCAGGGAACTGGCTGATCCCTATACTCAGTCGGACATGGAGTCCCATGGTGCCGATCAGGTGTGGCCGTTGCGCCTCGGCTACCAGCCGGCGTGCCACCGTCGCGGCCGCGTCGGCCGAGGACAGCGATGGCAGGATCACGGTGAATTCGTCGCCGCCAGTCCGCGCGAGCGTTTCCTCGGCGCGCAACGCCGATTGCAGACGTGCACCCACCGAAACCAACACTTGATCGCCGACACCATGGCCGAGACTGTCGTTGATCTGTTTGAATTGATCCAGATCGATGAACAAGAGTGCGATGCGGGACTGATCCCGTTTTGCCGTGCGGATTGCTTTTTCGAGCCGTTCCGTAAACAACGCACGGTTGGGCAGGCCGGTCAGGAGGTCGTGATGCGCCAAGAAGTTCATTCGCTTTTCTTGTTCCTCTAGCGCTGCGACGGCACGGCGATGCTCGGTCACGTTGCGGGACACTTGAACGATGCCATGGATCGTGCCGTCCGATTGTCTGATCGGACTGGCAACGGTCTCGAAGATCAATTTCGTCCCATCGACCTCTTGATCGACCAGTTCTCGGCAGTTCTGGCCGGCGGCGATCACCTTCTCGAGCGCGCAGCTCTGTCCCAGGCCGCTGCATGGGACGGGGGACTGGCTGATCAATTCGTGACAACGCATTGTTTCGACGTCGGCTTGCCGGTCTGCATCGCGTGCATAGCGCCTCCGGGCCGCCTGGTTCATCAATTGGACGTGGAAATCTGTGCCGATCACGATGATCATATCCTCGACCGCATCGATGATCGTCTTGAGGAAGGCGTGCTGGGCTTCGAGGGCGCTCTGCGCTCGTTTTCGCTGCGCAACTTCATGGGTGAGTGCCTTGGTCCGCTCGCGCACCAACCGGTCGAGCGATGCGTTCAGCTCGCGCAGACGGTCTTCGGCGTGCCGGCGCTCGGTACTGTCAGTGATCATGCAGACAAGGCATTGGTCCTCGTCTGTTGTCGGATCAATCACGGTAACGGTGACCACGCACCACCGAGTATCGCCATGGGCGGTCTCAAACCGGCACTCGATCCGGCCACGGTCACACGCCCGGTTGCGGATATTGGCCAGGAGCTCGGCCAGTTTCGGCCGGTCGTCCGGCACGACCAAGTCGTCGAGCCGAATGCCCTCGAGCGACGATGCCCCAAGTCCAAACATTTGATGCGAAAACGGATTGGACGTCAAAACCCGATCGGCCGGGTCGAGCTGGAGGATGCCGACCCCGGCGTCGCGCACAATCGTCGAGTAACGGGCTTGGCTGGCTGTCACCGCGCGTTCGGCCGATTGGCGCGCGCGGTCGATCCGACCGATGAACAGAAAGCCGCCGCACAGCATTGATACCAGCAAGCCACAGGCGATCAGCATCAGCCGCATCTTGCGGTGCCAGTCGATCAACAACCGATCCGTGGAAATGGCCACTGCCAGTCGAAGCGGGAAATCCGCCAGGTGATATTTGCTGATCACCCATCCGCCGTCGCGTTCGCTGGCAAGCCCTTGGTTCAGGTCGAGGATCGTTTGGAATGCGTCCGCTGGGGTATCGGCGTCCTTGAGGGTGGTGTCGGTCCGGGCCTTGTCGCCGACCACGGGTCGCCAATCGTGCAACACGCGGCCGGCGCCGTTGGCGAGGATGACCCGGTTCGGCACCAGCCGGCGTTGCAGATCGTGGAAGACGTCGATTCTAGCCAGGTCGGTGGTCGCCACGACCACGCCACCAAACCGCCCGTCATCACTCAAGGCGGCCCGGCCGAGCCGAAGCCGATCGGGCCAGTGGTCCGACCCAGGCGTGCCGATCCGTCCGATCGTCAGATCGATCCAGCGGTCGCGGTGGGCCGTGAACCAGTCTGTTGATCCGACGTCGGCCGACAATCCGCTGCCTCGGCCGGCGAGGCGCATGCCGGCACGGTCGTAGACCGTAAATGCCGTGTCGAACGGCAACAGCCGCGCGGCCGCTTTCAACTGGGTCTCCGGAGTCTCCGCGGTTGAACCGGTGGGAGCGTTTTCGATCGCGCGCGTCCGGGCCAATTGCGCGAGCACGAGATCGAGCGTGATCAGACGCTGATTGACCTGTTGGCCGATCAGGTAGGCGTAATCCTCCGCACTCCGGCGACCGAACTCGAGACGATCGCGCCGATCCCGGGGCATTTCCACCGCCAGGTAGGCCAGGAGGGTCAGCACAGCTCCGAGAGCAACCAGACCGTAAGCCTTGAAAAGCCGTAGCGAGTGATTGAATCGCAGATCCGGTGACGACAGGGCGGTGGCCAACCTCTCGCCCGCCGTCCGTTTCGGGGAGTTCGAAAACGCCGAGATGGAAACGTCGGTCATGCGGCGCCCCCTTCAGTCCGGGTGAATGGGCCGGTTCTTGGAGTCAGCATCGGGCAGGGTTCGTCGATTGCCGGATCGCTTCGCGGATGGGTCGTCGGATCAGACAGCCGGCCAAGCGGTCGGCAGACCACCGGCGCCGATCGGCAACCGCTCCACCGTGTGACGGACCGACGGGTCGACTGCCAATCCTGACCGGGTGGAGCGCCCGATCGCCGGTGGGCCCACGGGCGACGGTGGCCGCGGGTGCCTCCACTTGGTCTTCATTGAGGCCAAGGATCGGCCTGGTCCGGCCGGTGTTGCCATGGCCGTCGGAGAAAAGCCCCTCTCCGGTCAGGTTGGCGAGGGGTGACGGATCGGACCGCTGTCGCATCAGCCCGGGTAGACCTTCGAGCCCGATAGAGGGGCCGTGCGTACTCGTCATGGCACACTTCCCGTGGCAAGTCGTTTTTTGATTGTAGATGACTGAGTCGGAATTCACCGCAGTTGTTTGGGTCAGTGAACCGTTATGTGGTGTTTTGGCGCCACCGTTGCGACGCGAAGTCACCGATTTAGGTTGTCTAGTAATGCTATAATCCTTTGGCTATAGATGAGAAATCGATCAGCACCCAAACCGCGAAAGCCTCGCAATGACGGAAAATATACTCATAGGCTATCGTCGTTCTTCCTCTGTTTGTTGCGCCGGTGCTGCGCAATGGGATGGGGACGGCGGCTCACGCGCTCGGTCCACTGGTCTTGGTCCGGTGAGCCAACGCGTCCCTCGGCCCGGGAACCGTTTTTTGTCTCGCAGGGTCGGCATGCCCACGGCTTTCTTGGTTGCCCGCCGTTTGCCGTGAGAGGATGCCGTGCCCAACGGACGCGCCGATGCGATAGCGTCTCGAGGCATGGCGCACCGCCGCATGGGCCCGTTGGCATGCGGCGTTCATGGGGTCAGCGTGACCGGTCCAGGCCTTCGATTTCGGTCCAGGACAATGCGACGATCGCCGGATCGATCCCCAAGCGTGCGGCCAAGGGGGCCTGGTCCGCAGCCATCGCCTGGCGCACCCGGGATTGTGTTGCCGGGTCGACGGGCCTGACGGTCATGCCATTCGCAATCATCCGATCGCGCGCGGATGCTTGAGCCAAGCGCGCCTCGTCGCGAGCCTCTGGCACGATCTGGTCCCACAGGTCCATGATCGTCGTGCGCACGGGCGGCGGCAGACGGCGCCAGAAACGCCGGGCGATGATCGGGATGTATTGCGGGAAGTATTGACGATCCTCAATCCCGAAGCGCAGGCCGTGGCGCCAGAGATGGGCGCTGGCGATCGTGGCATGTGTGGTCAAGACGCCATCGATCTGTCCGCGATCAAGGAAGGTCGGGACGTCTGACCAGGCGATCTCCACCGGCTTGGCGCCAAGCGCCTTGAGTCGGGCTGCATTGGCGCGCCCGCCGGGGATTCGGATGCGCAGCCCTTCGAGGTCGGCGATCTGGTGCAATGGCCGTTCGACCGAGTACACGTGGGCAAAGCCGAGGTCGATCCAACGACCGACCACGACCACATCAAGCGTATCCTCGATCTTTTCGACGATCCAAGCGCCGACTGGGCCGTCGCGCAGACGATAGTGGGCGTCGGCGTCAAGTCCATAGAACATCGGCAACATCAAGACGCCGGTGTCCGAGACGTGGCGGTCGAATTGCCAGGTTCCCGGCACGGCCATTTCGGCAAGACCGCGCTCGAGGGCGTTGATGACGTCGCGGTCTCTAAACAGTCGGGCGTCGTAGCTGTGCTCGATCGCTAAAGACCGTCCGATTTGTGCCCGAAGTCGTTCGGCGAAACGCTGCACGATCCGGGTCTGCACATGGTCGGCCGTGTTCTCCGTCGAAATACGCATCACCGGCATGGCGCCAGATGCGTCGGATTGGTCCTGGGCCTTGGAAACATTGCCGATCGCCAAGAAAAGACAAATTCCCAGGAGCGGCGGGACCATTGGGTGTCGAGCGTCCGAACGACGGTGCCGCGTATTCATGATCGCGGGCCTGTGCATTTGGTTGTTTCCGATCGCCTGGCTTGCGGGGCGACCGTTTAAATGGATGGGAGGATCGCAGGAACACCTTGATGTCGTGTTAACGATCATGGGGCGGGTCATCGAGAGTGTTCAAAATGCTCATGCAGCGATGGCAACCAGGGATGGTGCACCTCGGCAGGGTGACAGCGATCGAACCCGTCGCCGACGCACAGACACCGGGGACGAGCATGTGGCCCCGCCGTGCCCGATCGGCTGCCCGATCACGCCCTTGACACTGGACGGCTCTTTTTGCCAGCCGGACGCCCATGCATCTGGTCGGTGCGTCCGGTCGCGAATCCGGATCGTAGCCGGTGTGCTCAGGCAGCGAAGCGGTGACACGGCCAAACACGGGCCCGGCGAACGCGCCGCACACTGTGGTCGACGGTCGGGGCCCGGTCCGGCAGTCGCCCCGACCGACTACCTCGCCAGCCTTGATGGTGCAATGTGTCGATTGTCCTCAGGCCCTCGTGTACAAAGGCCTTAGCCCTTGGTTTTGTTACATGTCGAACCAGGGAACCGATCTCCGTTGCCGCTGTCGATGTTCTTGAGTCTCAGCAACCAAGAAGCCCGGCCCTTGCCCCCGTCGGCGGGCCAGGGCCGGGCGGTGGTCAACGGGTTCGTGGTTCCGACATCAAGCCCTTGACCAGGGCGAAGCTGCCGAGGAGCAGCACCACGGCGAACGGCAGTCCGGTGGACACCGAAGCCGCCTGGAGGGCCCCCAGGCCGCCGCCCAACAGGAGCGCGATGGCCACCAGGCCTTCGAACAGGGCCCAGAACACGCGTTGGGCCACCGGGGC
Source organism: Azospirillaceae bacterium (assembly GCA_028281465.1). Lineage (GTDB taxonomy): Bacteria > Pseudomonadota > Alphaproteobacteria > Azospirillales > Azospirillaceae > JANQJV01. Next base: position 15,384 of record JANQJV010000015.1, read on the forward strand.
TTCGACCTTGCCGCCGGCGGTGATGGTGTCGACCACCAGCGAGCCGGAATCCGACGAGGTGACGAAGAACACAATAACCAGCATGATGCCGACGAACGAGGTGATCTGGGCCAGCGGCAACGCCTCCAGCATGTTGAACAGCTTCAGCTCCAAGGGTGCATCGGCAATGGCCTGGATGCCGTCCTTGACCAGGCTGATCGCCGTGCCACCGAAGGCGGTCATCCACAACACCGATACCAGCGATGGGATCAGCAGCACGCAGATGATGAACTCGCGTACGGTGCGCCCGCGGCTGATCCGCGCGATGAACATGCCGACGAACGGCGACCAGGAAATCCACCAAGCCCAATAGAACGAGGTCCAGCCTTGGCTGAAGTTTGCGTCATCACGCCCGAACGGGTTGGACAGAGCAGGCAAATACTCGCCGTAGGCGACGAGGTTGGCGAAGAAGCCGGACAGAATCGCCATGGTCGGTCCGACCAGAATGACGAAACCGAGCAGCACGGCCGCCAGGATCATGTTGATCTCCGACAGCCGTTTGACGCCAGCATCCATGCCGGCGATCACCGAGGTGAGGGCCATCGCGGTGATGCCTAAAATCAGGACCACCTGCGACAGATCGCTGGTCGGCAGTCCGAACAGAAACTCCAGTCCGGCGCTGGCCTGCTTGGCGCCGATGCCAAGCGAGGTGGCCAGACCGAACAGGGTGGCGAACACGGCCAACGTATCGATGACATGACCGGTCCAGCCCCACACTCGCTCGCCGAAGATCGGATAGAAAATCGAGCGAACGCTCAGCGGCAGGCCCTTGTTGAAGGCGAACAGGGCCAATGCCAGGCCGACCACAGCATAGATCGCCCAGGGGTGCAGGCCCCAATGGAAGATGGTGGCTGCCATGCCCAGGCGCTGCGCCTCCGCCACATCGCCGGCTGCTCCGGCCAACGGCGCCCAGCTTTCGGATGCACCGGCTCCTTCGGCCACGGAGGAGGAAAAGTGCGAAATTGGCTCGGAGACGCCAAAGAACATGAGGCCGATACCCATGCCGGCGGCAAACAGCATGGCGAACCAACCCGAGTAGGAGTAATCCGGTTTGGCGTCCATGCCGCCCAGGCGCACCTTGCCCAGGGGCGAGATGATCAGCACCAGGCACAACAGCACGAAGATGTTCCCGGCGCTAAGGAAGAACCAGTCGAAGGTTGAGGTTAGCGTGGGGCGCAGCCAACCGAACACATCGCCGGCAACCGTAGGAAACACCAAGGTGAAGGCGACGAAGGCGATAACAGTCAGACCGGAAATCAAAAAGACCGGGTTGTGGATGTCCAGACCAAAGGGTCCGAGCCTGGGCGTGATATTGTCCTGACCGATCGTGTAGTCGGTTTCGATCAGGTTGACGGGTCCCTCGGGTGTCAGATCGATTCGTGTGGTCATAAAGCGCGTACCTTATGCTCTCGGACCACTGGGCGCAGGCGTACGGACCCGCCGCGCTCAGCGTACGACGAACACCGACACCGTGGCATGAACGGCCACGGCTCCGGCGTTCGAGGTGAAGATGTGATCGGCAAATCCGGGCACGTGGGAGGCCATGATGATCAGGTCGGCACCCGTGTCTTGAGCCGCCTCGATCAGGGTCGTGGCCAGGTCTACGGCCGGATCATGGCTGGCGTATGCGGCCGTGTCGATGTCCAGTCCATGGGCCTCGGATTGGGCTTTGCCGAAGTCCCGCAATTTGTCGACATATTCTGTCGGTGTATGGGCCACCGCTGTCGGCTGGTCGGCTGTGACGCCGGCAAAGATGATGGGAATTCGGTAGAACTTGGCGAGGTCGGTCGCCGCGGTGATCGCCTTGTTCAGACGGTCAATATGAGCCAGGTCGACCGGTACCAGAATCCTGTTGAACATACTGTCGCCTTTCGGTCGTCCGTTCCGACCGGAACGGACCGGATCTCCCTCCAGCGCCGGTCTTGCGAAAGGACATCATCAAGCCAATAAGGCGAAAACGTTACACAGCCACGCCGCATTGTCAAAATCAAACACCTGAACCGGGCGGTCCGCCTGGGGGCTCAGCGCGGCGCGGCGCCCTGCATCAAGACCGCCGTCACGCCACGCCACATCGACCCTGCGGTCGCGTTTCCGGGGCGACCTGTGTCCCAGGTGGTGCCGAAAGATTTCAGCATACCTGCCGATTTGTGGATGATACGGAAGGCCCGGTTCCGGTCCAGATCGGCGGGTCCGTCTGTACGGACGCGGGCTCCACATCGTCGACGCCTGTGACGTTGACGAGTCCAAAAATTTGCGAGAGTCGCTGAAACATCTCGGTTTCGCCGAGGCGCCGGCCCCTGCTTGCCATGGCGGCCAACGAGGCCGACCGGGCGAGTCGATGAGGGTCGACCCTCGGCGGTCTCGGTGTTTGACATCGATCCCTTCACGTGCATCGATGATCGGCCTGGTCATCCCACCGGCGGTCGGGCCCTCCGTGCGCTGGCCGTTGCCTGCCGACAGACGCTGCGCCGGGCCAAGGGTTGGCCGGAGGTCCTCAAACCCGCTCGGAGACCCAGATGGCGGCGCGGCAACCGGCCTTGATGGCGGCTGACATCAACGGATAGGCTGGCGCTTGTTCGGCCCCGTGCTCCAGGCCAATGTCGCGGTGCTCCAGTTCTTCGGCGCGAAAATCCTCGATGTGACCGCGCAGGTCGGCCTCGTCATCGCCCAGCGCATCGGCCTGTTTGCGGTAGTGATCGTCTATCGCCTCTTCCACCGCCACCGTGCATGCCATGGCGGCGCGCTCGCCGATCAGCGCTGTGGCGGCACCGAGCGCGAAGCCGGCAACGTGCCAAAGCGGCAGCAACGCTGTCGGCCGCACTCGGCGTTCGACGATCAGGCGTTCGAAGGTCTCCAGATGGCGGCGTTCCTGGTCGGCCATGTGGCGCAGCAATGGAGCGGTCTTGTGGTTGCGCAGGACCGCAAGCTGGCCTTCGTAGATGCGTTTGGCGCCATATTCGCCGGCATGATCGACGCGGACGATGCGCTCGATCAAGGTGCGCTTGTCCGGGTCGCCAGGCAGCAGCCGGTCTTCGGTGCGCCTGTGCACCACGGTCTCCGGTATATCGGGCCCGGCACCCTGGTTTGTGGCTCCACTCATCGGTCCTCTAACTCCCGGTTTGCAGTTCCGGCTGCCTCGCCGCCAGGTGCACGCCGGCGCGACACTCCGCCGGCCGGCGCGCCGACCATGCCGCGATGGCGCAATAGGCCACGAGGATCAGCGACAGAAGACCATTGTAGCCAGCCAGCGACACGCCGAACAGCGACCATGCCACCTCGTCGCAGCGCACGACCGGGGCGGCCATGATCTGGTCCAACAGTGCCGCGGCCGTGGTGGCGCGTGCCGCCTCGGCGACGCCGCAACCGGACGTGCCGACCCACCAATGCTGTTCGACGCCAACATGGTACGCGGCAATGCCGGCACCAATGAGGAAGGCTGTCCCGCACAAGCCAAGAACGGCGGTTCGCCCACCTGGCCCGGCGCCGACCGCCAAGGCGGCCGACGCCATGCCCACCACCGCGACGAAGGGCCAGCGCTGCCACAAGCACAGAACACAAGGCGCCAGACCGACCGCGTATTCGAACACCAGCGCGGCGGCCAGAGACGCCGTGGCCGCCACCAACAGCCAGCGCACCGCCACGCGCGAGTCCGTCAATCCCAGCATACCCTTTACACTCATGACGTTGCGCCTCCGCGCCCTCTTGCCAACTCGGCAATCACATCAGCACCTTCAACGCCACCACGCCGCCGACGGCCAGCGCGAAGCCGGCGAACGCCATCCAGCCCAGATGCTTATCGATCAGGCGACGGATCGGCGGACCAAAATACCACAATAGGCCGGCGACCAGGAAGAAACGCGCGCCACGCGAGGCGAGTGAGGCGACCACGAAGGTCGTGAGGTCGAGATGCGCCACGCCGCTGGCGATGGTGATCACTTTATACGGAATCGGGGTGAAACCGCCACCAAAGACGATCCAGAAGCCCCATTCGTTGTACATGCTCTGGAATGCCTGGAACTCTTCGGAATAGCCATAGAGGGCCAATACCGGCCGGCCGATCTCCTCGAACAGGAAATAGCCGATGCCGTAGCCGGCGACGCCGCCCAGGACCGAGGCCACGGTGCACAGGGTGGCGGCCACCCAAGCGCGTGACCGATCGGCCAGCACCATGGCCATCAAGATGATGTCCGGCGGGACCGGGAAGACCGAGCTTTCGATGAATGAAATGATGCTCAGGGCGAGGAGGGCGTACCGGTGTTCGGCCAGACGCAGCGTCCAGTCATAAAGCTTGCGCAGCATGGCGATCCTTTCGACACACCCGTTCGCGCCGCGCCGACCGCCGGGCGGGCTAACCCCGACAGGGTGCGGCGCTGCCTCTAGCAGGCCCAGATGCGCCCCGCAAGCCATGTCCGTTTCGGCACCGCTACGGCCGTGTTTGGGGTGTCCGCGCCGTCGTTCTCCCGAGCGCCGACGTGGAGGTCGGCAACCCGGGCTGCCAGGGTGGCGACGGTCCGGAAAGGGCGCTCTCCCACGCCGTCCAATGCTTTCGCTTGGGCCATCCTGGGGTGCATCAGCGGTCTTGGATCGTCGAAGCGTTTTGACCGAACAGCACCTCCTTGGCGTCTTCCGACACGACCGTGTTGGTGTTCACGTCCTTGGCGCGCGCATAGGCACGCATCACCGCAGGCCGGGCCTGGATGGCATAAAACCAGCGTTTCAGGTTTGGGAAGTCGTCCAGGTTCTGACGCTGGCGTTCGTGCGGCACCACCCAGGGGTAGGACGCCATGTCGGCGATGGAGTAGTCGCCGGCAACGAAGTCCCGGTCCCGGAGCCGCTTGTCGAGTACGGCATAGAGGCGCGCCGTTTCGTTGACATAGCGGTTGATGGCGTAGGGTATCTGTTCCGGCGCATAGATGACGAAATGGTGGTTCTGCCCGGCCATGGGGCCGAGGCCGCCCATCTGCCACATCAGCCACTGCACGACCTCGAAGCGGCCGTGCACGTCGGTGGGCAGGAACCGGCCGGTTTTCTCCGCCAGATACAGCAGGATGGCGCCGGATTCGAACAGGGCCACCGGCGCGCCGCCACCCGTCGGATCATGGTCGACCATGGCCGGTATGCGGTTGTTCGGAGCGATTTTCAGAAAAGCTGGATCGAACTGCTCGCCGGCACCGATATTGATCGGGTTGATGTGATACGGCAGTTGGGCTTCTTCGAGAAAGATTGTGACCTTGTGTCCGTTGGGTGTGGTCCAATAATACAGATCGATCATATCTCCGAGTTTCCTTGCGCGGCGGTGACCGCCGGTTCCGTCCGGTGCGGCAGGACGCGGCGGGGGTGGGTGTGCCGTGCCCGGCCAACTGGCTGTTGAGGTGATACCCGAGGCGGTTGCTGTCAACGCGCCGGCCGTGGCGGCGCTCCAGAGCCGGGATCAGCCGGGACGCGAAATGGGCTCGCCTGCTCCGCCGATTCTCGGTTATTGTGAAGTAATTTCGGAGAGTTTCGTGCGACTGGGCTGCTGCCGGGAAATGTCACATGAATGAAACATCCTCGTTTCAAATCACCGAGAGCACCATTCGCCTGGAGAACTTTCATCACCTCACCCTGACGTCTACGCTGCGCGAGCTGCCCGCCCATAAAATTTTCGTCGAATTCGAGCAAACTGGCGAAACGGTGGATCAGGTTTTCTTGGAGAACCCGGAGATTTCAGGGCTGATCGTGCAGCGTGGCGGGCGCTATGTCGGCATGATCTCGCGCCGGTTGTTCCTAGAGCTTTTGAGCCGGCCGCTCAGTCGGGAGATTCACCGCACCCGACCGATCGGCCATATGCTGGCCTCCGTGCCAGAGGAGCCGTTGCTGATGCTGGCCTCCGACCGCATTGAGGTGGCGGCGCAGGCGGCCGTGCTCCGGGCGCGGGAGAGCCTGTATGATCCATTGGTGGTGGAAGGCGACGACGGGCTGCACCGTCTGGTCGATGTGCAGACCGTTTTCTTCGCGCTTTCGCAGATCTTCCAGGTCGCCAATGCGCGCAACGAGGTGTTGCTGCGGGACGTCAAGCGGCATTCGCAGCAACTTGAAACCACCTTGGCCGACCTGCGGCGCACAGAAGAGCGGCTGGTCGCCGACATCAAGGCGCGCGAGAGTACCGAGGAGGCTCTGCGTGAGAGCGAGATGCGCTTTCGTGAATTGATCGATGGTTCGGTTCAGGGCATCTTAATCCATCGGGACTTCGACCCCCTGTTTTGCAACCCGGCCTATGCGCGCATGTACGGCTTCGCCACGCCGGATGCGCTGATTGAGGCCGGCTCGCTGTTGCGCTGGGTGGCGGCCGAGCGGCCAGGGGAAGCCTGGCGGCGCTATCACCGTGTGATCGCCGGCGAACAGACGGTGCGACCGCGGCGCGAGGGCCATTATCGCGCCGATGGCAGCCTGGTCTGGGTCGACCTGTTGGAGCGCCAGGTCGACTGGTTTGGCATGCCGGCGGTTCAGGTCACCGTGGTCGACGTCACCGAAGAGGTTGAATCCCAGCGTGCCGAGGAACTGTTGCGCGAGGCCATCGACAGTCTGTCGGACAGCTTTATCTTGACCGACCGGTTTGGCCGGGTGGCGTTCACCAATCGGCGCTACCACGAGCTGTTTCCGCACCTGCCTCCGGCCGACGAGATCACCGGCTTTGCCATCGACGATCTGTTGCGGACGGCTCTGGCCGAAGGGGCCGTGCACGAGGCGCGGGTCCGGACCGATCCGCAGGGCTGGCTGGACGACCGCCTGGCGTCGTTCCGCGAGCCGACGGGGCTGCCGTTCGAACGCGAAGAACCGGACGGGGTCTGGTTCTTGGTCAAGGAGCAGCGCACCAGCGACGGCGGCACGGTGTCGATCCAGACCGAGATCACCGACCTGAAGCGGGCCCAGGCGGAAGCGGCGGCGCAGTCGGCCAAGTTGGAGGCGGCCATCGATGCCATGCCCAACGGCATCCTGATGTGCAACGACGCCCTGTGCATCGAGCTGTTCAACCGCGAATATCTCAAGCTCTGGGATTATCCGTCGGGCCTGGTGCAGACCGGGCGCAGCATCATCGATACGCTGCGCCACAACTGGCAGCGCGGCGACTATGGCGACATGGATTGCGACGAGGCGGTCGGCCGCGTCCTGCCGATGATCGCGAGCCCAATCGAAAACAGCTACGAACGCACGCTATCAACCGGGCGTACGCTGGAGATCCGTGCCCGACCGCGGGCTGGAGGCGGCCACGTCATCGTGTATGCCGATATCACTGAGCGCAAGCAGGCCGAAGAAGCATTGCGTAACAACGAGCGTCTACTCGGAGAAATTTTGGAATCCAGCCCGATCGGTGTGATCATTCGCACCCAGGATGGCAGGCCGTTATATTGGAACCAGCGCTTCCTGCAGTTGCATGGTATCGGGGCGCAGGCGGTGCAGGCCGCTGACACCGGCTGGCGTTTCGTCGATGCCGAGGAGGCGACTCAACTTAAGCGTTGGCTGGAGGATTGCGGCTCGGTGGACAACACCGAGGTCCGCATGGTGCGTCCGGACGGCACAACCTGGTGGGCCAGCATTCAGATGCGGCGGACCCAGTTCCTGGGCAAGCCGGCCAGCATCCAATGGAACTACGACATCACCGAGCTTAAGGATGCCGAGACCGCACTGCGCCAGGCCAAAGAGCAGGCGGAGGCGGCAACCAGGGCAAAATCCACTTTCCTGGCCATGATGAGCCACGAAATCCGCACGCCGATGAACGGCATCGTCGGGCTGTTGGAGTTGCTCGAGCGCACTCGGCTCGATGCCGACCAGCAGCAGAGCATCGCCACCGTGCGCGAATCCGCCTTCTCGCTGTTGCGCATCATCGACGACATTCTGGACTTCTCAAAGATCGAGGCCGGGCGGCTCGATCTGGAACGCGTGCCGATGTCGGTGGAAAGCGTGGTCGAGGGCGTGGCGGCAACCCTGACCGGCACGGCGCGCGACAAGAAGCTGCGTTTTTTGACTTTCGTCGACCCGATGATGCCGCCGTCCGTGTTCGGCGACCCGCTGCGTTTGCGCCAGATCCTGTTCAACCTGGCCGGCAACGCGATCAAGTTCACCAGCCGGGGCAAGGTGACCGTGCGCGCCGATGTGGTGACGCCGGTTCCGGACGGTGGTGGGCCGGTGGGTCTGCGCTTCCAGGTCATCGATACCGGGCCGGGTCTTGCACCGGACATTCAAGAAAAACTGTTCCAGCCGTTCTCGCAGGCGGAGAGTTCGACCACGCGGCGCTTTGGTGGCACCGGGCTGGGCCTGTCGATCTGCCGCCAACTGACCCACCTCATGGGCGGCGACATCGGTGTGGACAGCGTGTTCGGGCAAGGCGCGACCTTCCGAGTCGACCTGACCCTGGAGCCGGCTCCAGCGTCGGCACCATCGTCCTCCGACGAGCTGGCGGGCCTCGATCTGGCAGGGCTGCGCGTCCTGGTGGTGACGCCATCGGAGGATTTGGCCGCCGCTCTGGTGTCCTATCTGGTCGCCGCCGGGGCGTCGGCGTCGGCCAGTCCGGATGTGGGGGACGCTTTGGGGTGGGCTCGGCGTGCCTATGCCGGTGGCCGACCGGTCGATGTGGTGGTGGTCGAGGAACCGGAACTGGATGACGAAACTTACCGACTGCGCCGCCAATGGGCCGGTGAGCCGGCGTTGGCGGACGTACAGGCCGTGTTGCTGACCCGCTATGAGGACGGTCAGCAGCAGCGCCGCCGTGCCGCCGGTTTCCAGACTTGTACGCCCATGCCGATCCGGCGTGCGGCGTTGCTGCGTGCTGTGGCTGTGGCGGCCGGTCTGGCTGCGCCCGAGGCCGAGGCCGGCTTGCCGGACGAGGCTCAGGTAGCCGGCGCGCAGGCCCGCCCGGCGCCGACAGTGGAACAGGCGCTGGCTGCGGGTGAACTGATCCTGGTTGCCGACGACCATGCCACCAATCGAGACGTTATCCGACGGCAGCTCAAGGCGCTTGGCTACGCTTGCGAAGTGGTGGAAGACGGCCGCCGGGCCTTGGAAGCGTGGCGAGCGCGGCCGTATGGGCTGTTGTTGACCGACGTGCATATGCCCGCATTGGACGGGTATGGCCTGACCGGCGAAATTCGCCGGGCTGAGGCTGCCGCCGGGCAGCCGCGCCTGCCGATCATCGCCATCACCGCCAACGCCCTGCAAGGCGAGGCGGAGAATTGCCTGGAAGCCGGTATGGACGATTACTTGTCCAAGCCGGTCGAACTCATGCGCCTGGAGGAATGTCTGCGCAAATGGATGCCATCGCGTGGCGGCCCTGCCAAAGCCGGCACCGTGGCAGGAGCCGCCGCAGCGTCCCCACCGGAGCCCGAACCCGTGCCGGCCGCGGGAGACGAGGCACCGCCCTTGGACGTTTCCAGCTTGGCACCGCTGTTCGATGACGATCCCGAGATGATCAAGGACATGCTGCTCAGCTTTCTGACCGCGAGCCGGCCGATTTATGCCGACATCCAAACCGCCGTCGCTGCCCGGTACATCGACCACGTGTATACCCGTGCCCACAAGCTGAAGGGGGCCGCCGGCATGATCAACGCCAAGGAGCTGCAGGCCTACAGCTTGGCCTTGGAACTGGCTGGCAAATCCCGTAACTGGCCCGAAATCGACCGCCTTACTCCCGAAGTGGGTGCCGCTCTGGAAAAAGTGGTGGCGTATATCGAGGCGTATTGAGCCAGGCGGCGATCGTTCCGCGGTTTCCGACGAGCAGGTGATCCGCCTGCAGAATTAGAAAAACAATGCACTCGACATAGGATGGCATGGTGCATCAGCCATGGATCCATACCGGCATCCCAAACCAATGATCGTTCGTTCAAGCATACGCCATAATACCAACGGCCCGAAACAAGGACCGGTCCTCGGGCCGCCGTGTTTCGGAGCGCCGGCATCCTTGCCGGCTGGACCGCCGGCTTCCAGCCGGCAGGGATGCCGGCGCTCCTCGTTCAGCACCGAAACCGAACCTGTCGTCAATGCGGGCCATCGGTATAACCCTCTCCCAAAGGCAGAGGGACCTGCGGTGTCGTCTTATGATGACCTGGTTCGCTGTGCGCAGGAGTCGGTAAGGACGTTTGTTTGAATCGTACCAAAGAGCCGCGTTGTCGACATGTCCGATGGTGATCTCCATGACGGATCGTCGGCATCCAGTTGGTTCGTTCCCATCGTGCGCACTGCCAGGGATGTTGGCGGTTCAGGCAGCGTGCAGTCGGTGCTTCGAGAGAGGCCAATTCGGTTGCCGATCAACAAAAAGTTCGTTAGTCTATGTTCGTTGAGCAGGTGCGGCTTTTTGTATCTGCTTCGATCATGATCTCGCAGTGTGATCGGATGATGGTATGCTCATGATTTGCGCTGGCACAGCAATCCACATCGATCCGCTGCTGGATATGTTGGTTATGAGAGCTTCACAATCTTGTTGCTTTGTTGTTTTGTAAAAGACCTTGACAAGACGTGTCGCTGCTTTTCGTTGGCCCGCCGCGGATAAGTAAATCCAACATGCACTCGGTCCATTTCTCCTACCAAGAAACTGACGGTGCCGTTGGGCAAACGGGTCCATCCGAGGAGGCCTTTGTGGGAGCGCCGACGCCTCGTCGGCCTCGTGTGCACGCCGGTGCGGGGG
>JANQJV010000331.1 GCA_028281465.1 Azospirillaceae bacterium
GGCTGGACCGCCGCCATCTTGGCGGCCGGCTGCTGGGCGTGGTCCGGGCCGGCTGCAAGCCGGCGGTCCAGCCGGCAAGGATGCCGGCGCTCCGAAACAGGGCGGCCCGAGGACCGGTCCTTGTGTCGGGCCGTTGGTATGACACGGAGAGTGACACTGCGCTCGATGTTGACGAATGCTCTGCGCCTGCCACCGGTCTAACTATTTGATTTGATTGGTGCCCCTGGCCGGACTCGAACCAGCACGGTATTGCTACCAACAGATTTTGAGTCTGCCGCGTCTACCAATTCCGCCACAGGGGCATCCGAGTGAAGCTTTTTTCTTACAGCGGCCAGGGGGTCAGGTCAAGCCGCGTTCACGGCATCCGATCGATTGGCCACGGCTCGCGCCACAGGTCCCGAGACATCGTTGAGCGCGCCGGGCCGCAGTTCAAGCCCGAGGAAGCGATCGGGCTCCACCGGCCCAGGCAGCGATAGCGCCCGCGTGAGGCTGCGCCGGAAGCCGAAACGGCCATAGTATGGCTCATCGCCGACCAGAAGGACGATGCTGTGGCCCCCTGCCGCGGCCGCGGTGAGGCCACGCCGGAGCATGGCGCCGCCGATGCCCCGACCGACCCAATCCGGATCGACCGCCAACGGCCCCAGCAAAAGGCCCGGCGTTGCTGTACCGATGGTGACCGGCCAGAACCGGATGGTCGCCAAGACGGCTGCACCATGTTCGTAAACAAAGCTCAAACCGGCGAGTGGCTCGATGCCTTCGCGCAACCGGTAACTGGTCTTCTGGGTTCTGTTGGCGCCAAACGCTCGGTCGAGCAGGGTTTCGATAGCGGTGGCGTGGTAAGAATGCTCCGGAACGATGGTCATGGACACGGCCTTCGCAGCTTTGGAAACGGGTGGGACTGTCCTCATCCGCCGCCGCGTTCCCGGCGTTTGAAGGTGCTGCCTAAGCGCCGACCTTCCCCAAAGACCCGCGACGACGGTTGCCTCGACTCGAGGCACGCCAACGTCGTCGTCGCGATGTTATCGAAGGCACCATGCCTGTCCGTCCCTTCCGCCCCACCGCCGACCTCCCAAACAGGACGACACGCTACCCCAGTGCATCCGGCAAGCCCATAGGAAAAATGCGGCTGCTGACCCCCAATCGGGTCGATGTTCCATGATCAACACACCCGAGGCCGGCCGATCAGGGATCGGCCCAGCGTCAATCGCCATGACCCCCGTCGTCATCGCCCTCTTCGTCCGTGGGTTCTTCCTCGGATTTGCCGGTTACCGCAGTGAGCACCGGCCGAGCATCAAGCAAGCCGGCACTGCGCAGCTCTTCCATCCCAGGCAAATCGCGCAGGGAGGATAGGCCGAAATGGTCCAAGAATTCGCCGGTGGTGACCCAGGTGAGGGGGCGGCCGGGGGTTTCGCGGCGCCGGCCCGGGCGCACCCAGCCTGCCTCCATGAGGATGTCGAGCGTCCCCTTGCTGGTGGCCACACCGCGAATGCTCTCAATCTCTGCCCGAGTCACCGGCTGGTGGTAGGCGATGATGGCGAGGGTCTCCACGGCCGCCTTCGACAGCTTTTTGCGTGTCTCCTCCTCGACCCGGAAGACCGATGCCAGATCCGGGGCGGTACGGAACGCCCATCGCTTGTCGAGGCGCGCAAGGGTGATGCCACGGCCCACATAGTGCTTCTGTAACGTCTCGAGCAGAGGTCGCACTTTCACGCCCTGGGCACCCAAACGGGCCGCCAGGTTTGCCTCCTCCACCGGCTCCGCGGAGGCAAAAAGCACGGCCTCCAACGCGCGCAACAGCCAGGCTTCATCCGGACCGACCGGCGCCGGATCGGATCTGTCCTCGGACGGATGGTCGTCCAACGGCTTGGGGGGCTCCAGATCGGTCTCGGCCATTTCGGCTGAGCGGCTCCGCGCAAGAGGGATCAAGCCGCCCGTTTAGCAACCTACCGCCGGTTTTGTCACCGGCCATGCATGGCCATCCGGCGAATCACCGAACGGGTGGCACTCGGCGCACCCAGATCGGTGCGAATGGTCCGTCCTGGCGAATTTCGGTTTTGCCGGTCTTGGTCAACTCCAAGCTGGCTACGAAAGTGGACGCGATCGCCGATCGGTGACTCAACACGCTCGTAGACCCGCGCGGCATCAGGCTAGCCAGCATCGACCAATCCGGCGTGCGTCCGATGATCTCGGACAGACGCTCCACCGCCTCTTCAATCGAATACAACTCGCTTGGCGGCAACTTGAAGGTGGACGCTTCCAGGCGCTGCTTGTGCTCGCCGTAGGTCTTGAGCAGTTCATACAAAGACAACTCAAAGATCGATGTGGTGTGCACCGCGATGCCTTCCGGCGCGCCCCGGGCAAAAAAATCTCGGCCGCGTTGCGGCAGGGCCAGCAGCTTGCCGGCCACCCCGCGCATGGCTTCAAGTCTTTTGAGCTGGAAGGCAAGTGCCGCCGCCAGTTCTTCCCCAGTCGGCTCTTCGTCATTGCCTGTATCGGGCAACAGCAAACGTGACTTAAGATACGCAAGCCAGGCCGCCATCACCAGATAGTCCGCCGCCAGTTCGATGCGCAGCGAGCGCATCTCACCGATGAAGGTCAAGTATTGGTCAGCTAGCTGCAGGATAGACACCTGGGTCAGGTCCACCTTCTGCTCGCGCGCCATGCCCAAAAGCATGTCGATGGGGCCCTCGAAACCATCGAGGCTGACGATCAGTTGCTCGTGACCATCAACCGATTCGGCCGATCCCACAGCATCGGGAGCCGGGAGACCTGCCGCCGTGTCGACGTTGCTGTTCATCCAGCGCCGTGCCCCGTCATGACCAGAATCAGATTTCCGACTATATCAACCGGAACATCCAGCAGCCATGGCAGGATGCTCCAGTTCTGCCCAAGCTGCGAGCCGACCAGCGGCACAATAAAAAGAATACCGATAAGCAGGAACAAGCCGACCCGTTCCAGGCGTGCCAGCGGCACAGCCAGGACGTCCGGCAGCAAGCCAACCGCGATACGCCCGCCATCCAATGGTGGCAGGGGGATCAAGTTGAACATGGCGAGAATGACGTTAATGAGGATGGCAATCTGCAGATTGGCTCCGGCCCAGTCAGCCAGGAACTCCGGCAGATGGGGCACGATATGCAGCAACAGCCCGGCAACAAGCGCCAGTGCGAGATTGACCGCCGGTCCGGCTGCCGCCACCCACACCATGTCGGTGCGTGGCCGATTGAGACGCCGGAAATCCACGGGCACCGGCTTGGCCCAGCCAAAGAGGAAACTGGTGGTGAAGAACATGAGCGCCGGCACCAGAACAGTGCCAAGTGGATCAATATGCTTCAATGGGTTAAAGGTCACCCGACCCAAACGCCAAGCGGTGTCGTCGCCGCAGCGGGCCGCCACATAGCCGTGCGCCGCTTCATGGAATGTGATGGCCGTCAACACGGGCAACACCAGAACCGACGCCAGAAAAAGACCAGCTTGCCAATCCATAAGACAGGGTCACTCCTCAGACAAGGCCATCAGGCGCCCGAATTCGGCGCGCGCGGCGGCAACGTCAAGGGGCTGTGGTGGCTGCCAGCGCCGCGCCGCCTGGTCCCATCGGACCGCAGCGGCCGGTGTCATGGCCGGCACGGCCATTGCAACCGCACGCATGGCGTCCAGATCACCATCACAGTGCAGCACGACATCACAGCCGGCCGCCAACGTCGCCATCGCTCGATCCGCGGGCTCGCCAGAGAGCGCGTCCATGACGATATCATCGGTAAACAGAACACCGTCGAAGCGCAAACGTCGACGGATGACGTCGCCAACGACGGCAGCGGACTGGCTGGCCGGGCGTTCTGCGTCCAGTGCCAGATACCGTACATGGGCCACCATGGCCGCCGGCTGGTTGGCGAGGGCCGCGAACGGCACGAAATCGTGCCTTGCCAGGTCCGCCAGAGATGCCTCGACCACGGGACAAGCGACGTGACTGTCGTTCATCGTCCGGCCATGGCCTGGCACATGCTTGATCACCGGCATCACGCCGCCGGCTTCCAAGCCCTCGCAGCAGCGCACGGCCAATCGGGCAACCAACACTGGATGACCGGAAAAGGCGCGATCGCCGATGACGTCATGGGCGCCCGGTATGGTGACGTCGCAAACCGGCGCACAGTTGACCGTGATACCCATCGCATAAAGCGTGTCGGCCAAAAGCCGCCCGCCGAGCCAAGCAGCGCGATCCCCTGCCGACGGATCGCGCTCGGCCAGCGCACCGATACGCCGAGCCGATGGGTGCGCTGGCCAATGCGGGGGTCTGAGCCGCCGCACCCGGCCACCTTCCTGGTCGATCAGCACCGGGGCATCAGCGCGACCGACGACGGTGCGGAAGTCCGCAACGAGGGCGCTGACCTGGTCTGGCGTATCGCAGTTACGGGCAAACAGGATGAGCCCAAGCGGATCGGACTCGGCAAAGAACGCAGCCTCAGCATCGGATAGCCGGCGACCGGCACAGCCGAAGACGATCGGTGCCGGTCGTCGCGGCACCATCGGGTCGGGCGTCGCCTCAGGGGCTGACAACCCGGCACCCGACGTTTTGCGCCTGTAACGCAGCGCAGATCTCTCCGGCTCGCTCCCGGCTGACCGATCCACCGATGACGCGGTAGTAAATGCCGCGTTCGCCAAGATCGGCCACCCTGACGTCGAGTGTCAGGCCACGCAAGGGATCCGGGTAGCGGCGCTGAAGGCGTCGCCACTCCTGCAGCGCCGCCTCGTCGCTCCTCATCGACGCGACCTGAATGCCGAACGCGCCGGTCTCAGGCGGCTGCGCAGACGGACGCTCGGGAGGCCGCGGATCGGCCGGCGACGGCTCGGGTTGCACAACGGGTGGAACGACCGTTGTCTCGGTCCGCCCGAGTTGCTCGACCAGCGCCCCAATGTCGGCTGTGGTCGGTGGTGGCGATGCCGGTGGGCTGCCGGCCAGGGACGGCTCGGAAGCGATCGGTGGCTCAGCCAGATCGGGAATCAGTGGCATCGGCGCTGGCCCCGGCAGGGACGGCATGGCGACCGGTCGGGGCAGCGGTTCTTCGGGTGGTGGCAGTAGCCGCTCAACCCGCGGGCCCTGCGCAGCCGGGTCGAGCTGGTCGAACACAAGCATATCCTGGTGCGGGATTTCCAGACCACCGGGCTGGTCTGGCCGTCTTTTGGTCGGTCCCGGCTCCGCCGTCAGCAGCGGCGGCACCCCGGTTTCGGGTCTCTGGCTGCCACGATCGTACGCGTAAAGGAGAACCGCCACAAAGGCGGCGGCGCCGAACATGGCAAAGCCGAAGGCGAACAACCAACGTCCGAGGTTCTGCACGCTCCTCTCCCCCCCCCCGGGCGACCGGATCAACCAAAATCCCGATGCACAGCACCGTGGCCGCGTTCCGTCACGCCCGCATCTCCTCCACTGGCACGACGCCAATGACCTCCAGACCAGAGGCGAGCACCGTCGCCACCCCGCGCACAAGGGCCAAACGTGCCGCCGACAATCCCGGATCATCGTCCAGCAGAAAACGTAGTCGCGCGTCGTCCTTGCCCTTGTTCCACAAGGCATGGAAGGCGGCAGCCAAATCATACAGGTAGAACACGATCCGATGCGGCTCCAGAGCTTCCGCGGCCGCCTCGACCTGACGGGGCCACCCGGCCATCACTCGGATCAAGGCCCGTTCGTCTTCGTCGTCTAGCCGCCGCAGGGGTGCGTCGGCCAAGTCGACAGCCGCCGCCGAAAGGTGCGGCAGCGTCTCGGCGGCATTGCGCAGCACCGAATGACACCGGGCATGGGCATACTGGACGTAGAACACCGGATTGTCCTTCGACTGCTCGGTCACCTTGGTGAAATCGAAGTCCAGGGTCTGGTCGGTGCGCCGGGTCAGCATAATGAAGCGGACCACATCGCGGCCCACCTCGTCGATCACGTCGCGCAGCGTGATGAAGGTGCCGGCGCGCTTGGACATCTTCACCGGCTTGCCGTCCTGGAGCAGGTTCACCAACTGGCACAGTTTGACCTCGAGCGCCCCGGTCCCACCGGTCATGGCGCGCACAGCCGCCTGCATGCGCTTGACATAACCGCCGTGGTCGGCGCCGAGCACATCGATCAGCAAGCTACCGCCACGCTGGTATTTGTCCCAATGATAAGCGATATCATTGGCAAAATAGGTGTTGCTGCCGTCCGATTTCTTCAGTGGCCGGTCGACGTCATCGCCAAAGGTGGTGGAGCGAAACAAGGTCTGGGGGCGTGGCTCCCAATCGTCGGGTGTCTTGCCCTTGGGCGGTTCGAGCGTGCCGACATAGATGTGTCCGGACGCTTCCAGACTGGCCAGAGCTTGGTCCACGGCCCGGCTAGCGACCAGCGCACGCTCCGAAGAGAACACATCCATGCTGATGCCAAGCGCATCCAGGTCGCCGCGGATGCCGACCATGATCTCGTCCACGGCGAAATCACTCACCACCGGCAGCCATTCGTCTTCCGACGCGTCAAGCCAACGCCGGCCATCGCGCTCGGCCAAAGCCTGCCCGACCGCCTTGAGATAGTCGCCGGGATAGAGCCCCGACGGAATCGCGCCGATGGCCTCGCCCAGTGCCTCGCGATAGCGCAGATACGCCGACCGAGCCAGGGTCTCGATCTGGCTGCCGGCATCGTTGATGTAGTATTCGCGCGTCACCTGGTAGCCGGCCTTGTGCAGCAGACCGGCCAGCGCATCGCCGACCACGGCACCGCGTGCATGAGCTGCGTGCAACGGACCAGTCGGGTTGGCTGAGACATATTCCACATTCACCGGCTGGCTGGCGCCCAGGGTGCTGGTACCATAGGCCGTACCGGCGCGCAGGATGTCGCGTAGGCAGGCCTCCCAGCGCGTCGGCGCCACCCGCCAATTGACGAAGCCGGGACCGGCCACGGTCACTTCGGTCACGTCCGCGAGGGTGCGCAACCGCTCGGCCAAGGCCTCGCCCAGCAGGCGCGGCGGTTGGCCGGCCGGCTTGGCCAGCACCAAGGCGGCATTGGTCGCCATGTCGCCGTGGCTCGGATCGCGCGGCGGCTCAACCGTCACCTTGGAAAAGTCGAGACCCGACGGAACAGCGCCGTCAGCGACCATCGCGTCAAGAAGCGCTGTCACAGTCCGATGGAATTCGCTGAATATGGACATGCTTCGCGTCCAGCCCGTCCCGCTCCGCACCCGACACCGCCCCTGCGGCGGCGCCATAATGCGCATGCCGCAGGTGTGAAGTCAAAATCAGCCCACGCGCAAAGGTGACATGCGTCCCAATCTCGTGGGGTAGACCTAAAGGCCCGCCCTTATGGATCGGAGCGCGGCCGACCGCAGCAGGACCATCGCCTTTCGCCGGCCCTGCTGCATGGACAGCAAGCAGAATGGGGCATGGAATGTTCCATCGGGTAGGTTTGAGCTTCCCGCGCATGGCCCCCTTTGATGGTTCAAGCTTTACTGGGTTGGGTACGACCATCCAAAGGAGGGCTCGATTTTCCGAATCGTGATCTTTGCGGCTTCCGGCCTTATCTTCACTCATGATGATTCACAATACCCAATGGAGTTTTTTTAGAGACATAATAATAATGAATGAATAAAATAAATAATCCACAAAATGGCAAAATTTATAAGAAACAGATGGGTTTTCAGACTACCCCTTCCATGACTCTCACCTATAGATATGATCTTTTCAACTGCTTCGGAACTTGGCCATTGACAAATCACCTTCAGTCATTCTTTCATTGAATTGGATGCCGTGATAGGTTGCTCGATGCGGCTATGGTCACCATCGGTGGGTGCGGCAGTGTCTCTGTCTCCGGACCATTGAAATTCAACACCCTGGCCGTGCAGTAAGCCCTCGGTGTGGCGCAATGCCAGCCCATGGAGAAAATCTCGAGCCGCTTGATTCATTCTACCGCTCCCTCTGTGGTGTTCATATTCGTGACCACCACAAGCGATAGGGTCAATTCCGACGCCGTTGGCAACCTGTTAAATCGATTCAGCCAAGTACGGTCCAAAGGCAGATCCCCTGGCCCGCCGATGGGTCGCCTCTTGATCCGGATGGCCGTGCACCGTATGCTCTCTTCTGGCTGCGGGTGTAGCTCAATGGTAGAGCAGAAGCTTCCCAAGCTTACGACGAGGGTTCGATTCCCTTCACCCGCTCCAACAATTTCAAAATTCTACACACTAGGCTGTGGCCGCCTATCCTTTTTTGGCAGGCTATACCCTGATCAGCAGAGAATCCGAAGACCCGTTGGGGAGTCGCGCATTCAGTCGAGCAACGCATGGCAAAACGGGCTGTCGGCGCCGTATCATCGAGTGTGGGTGACGTGTTGGTGCGTCCCCCCATCAGTGGTCGATCAGGGTGAGGTGTGGACAGTAGACGGGATTGGCAGGCCGCCGGACCCACCGCCCCGGCTCGACCAACCAGGCGCACAGCGGGTTGGCGGGAGGGTAACGGGCGTTGTCGAAGAAGACATGGATAAGCCGCTGAATCCGTCCGACCCAGCTTGACACTCCGGTCTTCACCGTCTTTCGGAGTCGGGGGGATGGACCCTATGGACTCCCACATGTCGCACCACAATCGTCGTTTCTCGCCGCGGTGTCGATCAGTCCGCCACCCGGTCCTTGGAAAACAGGTCCCGAAACACCGGGAATATCTCTTGGCGCGAGCGTACGCGGCGCATGGCCAGGTTGCCATCCGACGGCACAACCGCCTTGTATGTGCGCCAAAGCTCGGTTTCGCGCGCCAATGGACCAAAGCCGGGCCCCAGTTCGGAACCGACTTCGATGTAGGCGAAATACTGGCACAACGGCAGCAACCCATGTTCGAGCAAATGCGCAGCGCGGTGGTTGTCGCTGATCAGATTATCGCCATCTGACGCCTGTGCGCCATAGATGTTCCAATCGTCGGATGGAAACCGTTCTTTGATGATCTTGTTCATCTCCTCCAATGCGGTGGACACGACAGTGCCTCCCGTCTCCGCACTGTAGAAGAAGGTCTCCTCGTCCACCTCCTTCGCTTCGTGGCTGTGCCGGATGAACACCACCTGCACCGACCGATACCGCCGTGTGAGGAACAAGTACAAAAGCATGAAGAAGCGTTTGGCTAAATCCTTCATGGATTCGGTCATGGACCCGGATACGTCCATCAAACAGAACATCACGGCCTGAGCAACCGGTGACGGCACGGCCTGAAAACGGTTGAACCGTACGTCCAAAGGATCGAGAAACGGGATCAGGGTCGCCCGCAGACGCAGACGGTCGCGCTGTGCTTTCAACTCTTCCAACCGCCCGTCCCCATCCCCGTCCGCCTCCAAACGCGCGATCTCCTCTTCGAGCGCCTCGATCTCCTGCCGTTTCGGGCGACGCAGGGCAATGCGCCGCGACAGGCTGTTGCGCATGGTCCGCGTGAGATTGAGGTTGGATGGAGTGCCGGCCACAGTATACCCAGCGCGGCGCCAGGTCTCCGCCGCCGTCTGTTTCATCTTACGCTTGATCAGGTCGGGCAATTCCAAGTCGTCCATGAAGATGTCCAGAAACTCTTCCCGGCTGAGAGCGAACCGGAAGTCGTCCTCCCCTTCCCCGTCCGGACTGCCCTCACGGCCACCACCACCGCTGCCATCATCCGGCCTGGCGATCAGGTCCCCCTCTTCGAAGTCATGGTTGCCCGGTACGACCAGATCGCGCACCCCAGAATTGCTCGCGCGTCGAAAGGTTGGTTCCTTGATGCCGTCGGTCGGGATGCTGATCCGATCGCCGCTCTCGATGTCCTGGATGCCGCGCCGGCTGGAGGCGTCGCGCACTGCCCGTGCGATCTGTTCCTTGGCGCGATGCAGAAAGCGCTGCCGGTTGGCCAGACTCTTGCCGGATGGGTTCAGACGGCGATCAATGATGTTCATGGACACCGCCTAACCCGCTTGCTTGACACGCATATACCACTCCACCAAGCGGCGCACCTGGCGCTCGGTGTAGCCGCGCGCCGTCATGCGCTCGACGAAGTCCGAATGCTTCTTTTCGGACTCGCTGTCTTTCTTACTGCCAAAACTGATTACCGGAAGCAGATCTTCAACCTGGCTGAACATCCGACGCTCGATGACTTCTCGAATTTTCTCGTAAGACGTCCAGGACGGATTCGATCCCTGGTTTTGCGCCCGAGCACGCAAAGTGAATTTCACAACCTCGTTGCGGAAATCCTTAGGATTCGCGATTCCCGCCGGCTTCTCGGTCTTCGTCAACTCCTGGTTGATCAAATCCCGGTTCATCAATTGCCCGGTATCGGGGTCTTTAAAATCCTGATCCTCGATCCAAGCGTCCGCCAGATCGACGTACCGTTCGAACAGGTTCTGTCCGTAGTCATGGTACGATTCCAGATAGGCTTTCTGGATTTCATTTCCGATGAACTCGGCGTAACGAGCCGCCAATTCCTCCTTGATGAACTGCAGATATCGCTTTTCCGTGTCTTCTGGAAACTGCTCACGGCGAATCGCTATTTCAAGCATATACATCAAGTGGACCGGATCTGCCGCCACCTCGTGCGTATCGTAGTTGAAGGTGGCTGCCAAAACCTTGAACGCAAAGCGGGTCGAGACACCGTCCATGCCTTCGTCGACCCCGGCATAGTCCTTATACTCCTGCATGGATTTTGCCTTGGGGTCGGTCTCCTTCAGGCTCTCACCATCATACACGCGCATCTTGGAATAACTGCTGGAGTTGGGATGCGGCCGCAGGCGAGACAGAACGGAAAAACGCGCTAGCATCTCCAGAGTGCCGGGCGCGCACGGCGCATTGGCGAGATCGCTGCTTTCCAGGAGTTTGTGATAGATGCGCGACTCCTCGGTGACGCGCAGGCAATAGGGCACCTTAATCACGAAGATGCGATCGATAAACGCTTCGTTGTTCTTGTTGTTCTTGAACGTCTGCCATTCCGCCTCATTCGAATGCGCGAGCACGATCCCCTGGAAAGGCAGAGCCCCGATATTCTCCGAGCCGACGTAGTTGCCCTCCTGCGTTGCCGTTAGCAGAGGGTGCAACATTTTGATCGGCGCCTTGAACATCTCGACAAATTCCATAACCCCCTGTGTTGCTCGATTCAGGCCGCCAGAGAAGCTGTAAGCATCAGGGTCATTCTGACTGAATAGCTCAAGTTTACGGATGTCGACTTTGCCAACCAGGCTTGATATATCCTGGTTGTTCTCGTCGCCGGGTTCGGTCTTGGTGACACAGATCTGACGCAGCTTGGACGGGAACAGTTTGACGACCCGAAACTTGGCGATGTCACCGCCGAATTCGTCGAGCCGCTTGACGGCCCACGGCGACATGACACCAGGTATGCGCCGGCGCGAGATGCCAAACCGGTCTTCCAGCATCGGCGCCATCTGCTCCGCATCGAACAGACCCAGCGGCGACTCGAATACCGGGCTGACCTCATCACCGGCCTTGAGCGTATAGATCGGCTGGCGCTCCATAAGGGATTTCAGCCGCTCGGCCAGGGATGACTTGCCGCCGCCGACCGGACCGAGCAGATAGAGAATCTGTTTGCGTTCCTCCAGCCCCTGAGCAGCGTGACGAAAGAAGCTGACAATTCGTTCGATCGTCTCTTCCATGCCGAAAAAATCGGCAAACTCCGGATAAATCTTGATCGTCCGGTTCATGAAAACACGGCCGCGCCGCGTGTCCTTCGCCGTATCAATCACTTCAGGATCGCCGATCGATGCCAACAGCCGTTCCGGGGCCGACGCGCACATCATCGGGGCGTCGCGACAGCCTTCGAGATATTCCATCAAGGACATCTCGACTTCGCGACGGCCCTCGTAGGACCGCACATATCGGGAGAACAGGTCTTCAGCCGACGTCATGCGCCACTCCTTGATGTCCAGGCTGGTCGTCAACCTTCCCCTACGGTGTCAAGTTGACGACGGATACCGGAAAAATCACAAATAAGAAAAGCGCAATATCGAAACCAAGATAGCGGTGCGCAATCCTCCCCGACCCCCAGCGATATAAGTTCCGTCGCGAAGATTTTCCAGTCATGTCGGCGGCCGGATACCACGCCATACACGGTTGCTATTTTTGGGCCACGCGACTTGCTTCACGCCGTCCCGAAGACTTGCTCCAATACGTTAACCAAATCCGCCGGCGTCACCGGTTTCGGCATGACTGCCGTGACAGAAAGCTCTTCCGCCGCCGCCGCCACCGTCGGATCGAGCCGGTTGGTCATCAAGACCACCGGAATCCGGCCCAGCGCCTGGAGCCGGCGCAGCCGACCGACGAAGACGAGGCCATTCATGGGCTCCATCTCCACGTCGCACAGAACGAAACCGGGACTCCAGTCACGCACAAGGGCGAGACCGGCCTCCCCATCCTCCGCCTGCCGGACACGTTCAAAGCCCATGCCAGTCAGGACGCGTACAAGGACGGTTCGTGTAAACGGTTCATCCTCGACGATCAGGGCGGTGCGTCCGGCGGTGGTCGGCGCAGGCATGGTGCGGTGCCGTCTCTTCCTTAACCAAGGCCCAAGTATGCCGGATTTGCCACTCGGATACCACGGGAAAGCAGGCAACTGGCCGCACCGGGACCCAGGCGGCGCCATGACGGCACCGCGAGCGCTGACGGCTCCTGCCGGCGAGGACACGGCGCCCTCCCGGGCCGAGGGCCATGCTCGGCTCACCCCGGACGGCGCCCATCGACTCGCCAGCCCGGTTCGGCGCGATCGCAGACCCCCATTCAGGGTGTACGCCCTGCGCAGAAAGTGAAGCCGAGCCTTGACCCTCCACAGCGTCCATGGCACACACACGCCCACAAGAATATTAACCGTGCATGTTAGCATAACTGGTCGGCGTGTGCCAGCATTTCTAGTCAGGACGACGAACCATCCGCGCTCACAGGCAGAGGCGACGGCAGAACCGTGACCCCCTCTCGGACCAAACCCCCGCGGACGAAAACTCGGCAGCGTCGGACGGCCAAGGCCCGACCGGCCGCAACGCCACCGCCCAGCCCACCAAAGCCACGACCGCCGGTCCCGACACACCGACGCGGCAAACCGCCCTCCCGCCACCGGCCCCAGCCAGCCAAACGTGGCGGTCGGATTCTGAGCGTTGCCGCAAAATGGACCACCGTTGCCGGAATCTGGGGTGTGATCATATTGGTGGGCGTGTTGGCCGTGTTCGCCCATGACCTGCCGGATATCTCCAAAGTGGCCGACTATGTGCGCCGGCCAGCCATCACCCTGTTGGACCGCCATGGAGCACCGTTCCATCGCCATGGCGAGTTGCAAGGCACCCTGGTCAATGCCGCCGAGCTGCCGCGCCACGTCGTGGACGCCGTGCTCGCCATCGAAGACCGGCGTTTCCATAGCCACGTCGGTCTCGACCCGATCGGCCTGGTGCGCGCGCTGGTGGCCAATCTGCGGGCCGGACGCACGGTGCAGGGCGGGTCGACCATCACGCAGCAATTGGCCAAAAACCTGTTCCTGACCGCGGATCGAACGCTCAAACGCAAGGTGCAGGAAGCACTCCTGGCGCTCTGGCTGGAGTATCGATATACGAAGAACCAAATCCTATCGGCCTACCTCAATCGCGTGTATCTCGGCGCCGGCACCTACGGCCTCGAAGCGGCCGCCCAAACCTACTTCGCCAAGACCGCCGGGCAGCTCACCCTCCACGAGGCCGCCACCATCGCGGGGTTACTGAAGGCACCTTCGGCATTTTCACCGCGGACGAATCCGGCCCGCGCCACGGCTCGAGCCGCTGTGGTGCTGGCAGCCATGGTTGATGCTGACCTGATCAGCGCCGAGGACATGCGCCGGGCCCGAGCACGGCCGCCGACCCCCCGGCGCAAACCGGGTGCGGGCGGAACGGCAAGACATTTCGCCGACTGGATCGCCGACCAGATCAGCCGCTTCGTTGGCCCCAATCACCCGGACCTGATCGTTCGCACGACGCTAGACTTGACCCTGCAGCGCCGGGCCGAGGCCGAAGTCGATCGTCTTCTCGCGACCGCCGGACCTGACGCCAGGGCTAGTCAGGCTGCTGTGGTCACCATGACACCAACCGGAGCCGTGCGTGCCATGGTCGGCGGCGGTGACTATGCCGACACCCAATACAATCGCGCTGTACAGGCTTTGCGCCAGCCCGGCTCGGCCTTCAAACCCTTCGTCTATCTCGCCGCCTTCGAAGCGGGCTGGACCCCGGACAGTCCGATCGAGGATGCACCGATCAATATCGGCGGCTGGCGTCCCGGCAACTTTGACGACCAGTATCGTGGTACCATCACCCTCGGCGAGGCACTCACACGGTCGGTGAACACGAGCGCTGTCAGGCTCCTGCGCGCCGTCGGCATCCAACGCGTCCAGCGACTGGCCGAGCGGCTCGGGATCCTGTCGCCACTTGGTGCCGACCTGAGCCTGGCGCTCGGGACGAGTGAAGTCACTGTTCTGGAGCTGACCGGCGCCTATGCTGGTCTGGCCGCCAATGGCCATGCCGTATTGCCCTACGGCATCGACGACATCCGTGACCGCGACGGTACCATTCTCTATCGGCGCCACGGTGGTGGCGCCTATGCCGTGACCGGGCCGGAAGCCATCGGCGCGCTCACCAGCGCGCTGCAGGCGGTCATGGACCGGGGCACTGGGCGATTGGCGCGGCTCGACCGTCCCGCAGCCGGCAAGACCGGCACCAGCCAAGGATATCGTGATGCCTGGTTCGTCGGCTTCACGCGCGACCTGGTGACCGGTGTCTGGGTCGGCAACGACGACAACGCCCCCATGCGTAACGTCACCGGCGGCGGACTGCCAGCCCGCTTATGGCGGGCCGTCATGATGCCGGCCCATCGTGATCTGCCCCCCCGTCCACTTCTGATCACGACAGCACGGTCAACGCAACCGTCCGTCGAACCGGCCGACACGGTGACCGCACGTGCCATGGCGGCCGATACAGATGCCGATCCGCTCAGTGTCGAGGCATTAATCAAACGATTACGCCCGCACCTGCACCCTGAACCATAGGGCACCCTGAACCATAGGGCACCCTGAACCATAGGGCACCCTGAACCATAGGGCACCCTGAACCATAGGGCACCCTGA
>JANQJV010000289.1 GCA_028281465.1 Azospirillaceae bacterium
ATGAAACAGTCCAGTTTTCCGAGCGCATATATAGCAGCGAAGTTTGCTTTTGCTACTATATTTGGACACGCCAAGCTTAGTTTCTTGTTAGTCCGACCACCGCGAGAGCGGTCTCGGATGTGCCGGGACCGCCACCGTGTCTGGCCTTTTACCAAACGTCAGGGAGGGTGACTCTCCGAAGGGGGTCCGCCGAGGGGCTATCATGGCATTCACCACGGCAACCGAAGGAGGGATTGCCGTGGTCGCACCGAATTTGCTTCGCAGAGATTTTGGTGCCGCAATGGTCCGTCGTCTGGCGGTGGCGGGCAAGGAGTCGAACCAGACGCGCCGATTGTTGGCTCTGGCTGTCATCTGCGATGGCGGCAAACGGACCGAGGCGACAAAGCTTGCGTTGCCTGCCGTGCAGGTACCCGAAAACATCACGTTCCTGTCAATCCCGGCACGATCACCTGATAGAGTCAGCGACTGGCGCGGTTGTGGACGGACGCTGGGGAGTGGCCGTTGACCGGCGGCTTTCGCCATCGTGCCGGTACTTCAGCCCGGGCTGTGACAGCGTTTCCAGTCGCGGCTCGTCAAATCGGACGGGCAGATGTCCTGCATCCGGGTTTCACCGGCAACCTGGCGCCGGTACGTTTCGGTCAAGACATCCGTCCGGCAGACCTTGTCCCACAGCGAGTCGACGCGGAAGGCGGGTTCAGCTTGGCTTTCTTCGCAGGCGCGACAATCTCGCCGATGTGGTGGCCGGCTCGCCCGGCAATGGCACCCGAAAGACCGTGGTTGCACAAGGACAGGAGCCTTGGATTTGGGGGGGGCGGTTCTGGATGGGGAGAAATCCGCCGTGTGCCGGTCGAGTTCTGTTCGACATCGACGAATGGAACAAAAAAAGACCGGCGGTAGAGCACGCTACCGCCGGGGGAGGTGCGGGAAACCTCCGAAGTTGAGGCGTCAACCGATCATCAGTGCAGCGTTTGGGGCACGCGGCCGCCGGTGATCTCGGCGATCATCCGGTCCGCCCGGTCCTGGATCCGCCGGGCGACGCGCCGGCCTTCGGCCAGGATGGCGTCGATCTCGCGGTCGGCGGCCGCTTTGTGTTTCAACTCTTCATCGTACAGGGCGCGGGCCTCGGCCAGGAGCGTTTCGGATTCCGTGATCTCGGTGCCGATGCGTTCGGACCGGCGGTCCAGCGCCCCGAATACCATCCGGGAAATCCGGCGCCAGAACAACGCCACGAAGACGACGAAGGAAATCAAGATCCAAAAGGTCGGGTTGGCCAACATGGGAAGGCTCCTTTGTGTCTTGGGGGTGGGCCGCTCAACGGGTGGCGCTCAGGGAAAGGGCTGCCGTCCGGTCGTTGGCACTGGATGCACGGCCGGCTGCGGTGTTCCGGGCGGCGGCTGCGGCCAGCGCGACGCGGATGCGCTCTTCCCCATCGACATGGGTCGCCTCGGCCATGGCCTCGGCCTGGTGGCGCGCCTTGGCAATGCGCTGTTCGCATTGCGCCGCCATGATCTTGGCTTCGCGGCGCAGGCGCTCGGCCTCTTCCAGATTGCTGGCGACCGTGGCGTCACGTTCGCTGATCAGCCGGTCGACGCGCGGCAGGGTGACCCGTGACATCAGCCCATACAGCAGGCCGAAGGAGACGGTAAGCCAAAAGAGCTGCGTCGGGAACGTGCTGATGTCGAGCTGTGGCAGGCCGGCAGCCTGGGCCGGGGCGGCACCGAGCGCGACGATGGCACCGGCGGCGATTGGGGCGATGGGGGTGCGCAGGGTCTTCATGACGGGTCTCCGAAGTCTGCAGGGTGTCCAGGGGACGGGGCCGACTATCCGGCCCCGCCGGCTTGATCCGATCAGTGGTGCATTTCCAAGGCGTCGCGCAGGTAGAGGCAGGTCAGCACCATGAACACGTAGGCTTGCAGCACGGCCACCAAGGCTTCGAAGCCGGTCAGGGCGACGTTGACCGCAACCGGACCAATGGCCAAGGCCAGACCGCCGGCCAGACCAACCGCCTCGATCGCCATGACGGAGAACCCGGCGAACACCTTCAGCATGGTGTGGCCCGCCATCATGTTGGCGAACAGGCGCACGGCGAGGCCGATCGGACGGGCGACGAACGACATGATCTCGATCGGGATCAACACCGGTGCCATCCATTTCGGCGCCCCCGGCGGGAAGAAGATGCCGAAATAGGCCATTCCGTGCCGGGCGAAGCCAATCGCCGTGGTGACGACGAACACCAGCATCGCCAAGGCCATGGTCACCACCAGGTGGCTGGTGAAGGTGAACGAGCCGGGCAGGATGCCGAGCAGGTTGCCGGCCAGGATGAAGGTGAACAGCGTCAGGATGAACGGGACGAACGGTCGGCCTTGCGGGCCGGCGTTGTCCTTCGCGGTCTTGACGACGAAGCTATACAGCGCTTCGATCAACGACTGCAGGCGACCGGGCACGAGCCGGGCGCCACGCAGGCCCAACTCCATGATGCCGAACACCGCGGCCACGGCCAGTAGCATCCATAAGGCGGAGTTGCTGAAGGAGATGTCCACGCCGCCGATGGCCAGCGGCACGATGGTCTCGACCGTGAATTGGTGCAACGGGTCCATGACGTAACTCCTTTTTCGTGGATGCGGGTCGCGGCTCGATGTTGCTACGGTCGATCAACGGACCTGGCCAAACTGCGGTTCCGGGTTGTCGAGCCGGTCGATGCTGCCGGGCGCCTTCGGTGCCGGCGCCGGTGCCGCCGCGGCAACCGGTTTCGGCGCGGGCGGCTCAAGGGCCGGGCCAGCGGCGATGTGCGCCGCTTGCATCTTCTGCGAGGTCCGGAAGACGTTGCGCAGACCGGCGGCGCTGCCCAGGAAGAAGAAGACGATGAAGCCCCAAGGATGGCTGCCCAGGGCGTCATCCACCAAGGTACCGATCCAGGCACCGACGCCGCTGGCGATCACAAGCTCGATGCCGATGCGGAACGCGGCTCCCATGACGGATGGCGGCGTTGCCGGTTTGGCCGACTCTTTGGGGTTGTTCCGCGCGGCTTGGTCGCGTGCGGTCTGGAGGCGGCGGCCCAGTTCGTCCAGTCGGTTGGTTTTCTCTTCGTATTCCATGGTGATGACGCCTTCCCTCGGTTGCGCGCGTCAGGCCCAATTCGGCTCACGCGAACAGGATCAGGAACACGACTAACAGCGTGAACAGCCCGATGGCTTCGGTCAGGGCAAAGCCCAAGATCATGATCGGAAACAAGATGTCACGGGTCGACGGGTTGCGGCCGATCGCACTGACAGTGACGGAAAACAGCATACCCAAGGCTAGGCCGACGGCCGCCAGCGGGAGAACTGCAATCGCTGCCGCCATGTACTGAGTGCTTTGAACGACGCTCTGGTCCATTACCATTATCTCCTTCGCGATACGCGAAGTTAAGCCAAATTGATCTGGCCTCTTTGACCTTGATCTACGCAAACTCTTCTACGTAGATCTCCTATAGGATACGCCCTTAGCGTTTTGCAGTGCAAAAAATCGGCGTCCCTATGTTTTGTATCTTACCAATTTCCGGTCCCGGCACAAGCCGTGCGGACACGTAAGGATTTTTCCTAATCTTACGGAGGTGTCCTTACGCCTGAGGATTACTCCAAGGACGTGGGTGAGTATTTTAAGCGTGGTACGGTGGGCCCCTTATGGTGATTTTCGTAAGGCCTCTGACGGTTTCATATTGAACGATTGGTGGGGCGGTGATTAGGCCTGTCGTTCGGTCCGGTCGTGTGCTGGCACCGACGAGGGGGGGGAAGGCGAAAGCGGCGACGCTGTCATACCAATCATCAAAGAGAGTGACTCTCCGAAGGGGTCCCCCGCCGGGCTGCCATGTGATTCACCATGGTCACCATGGCAACTGGACAGCCCACCAAACGGAATGACGCCCAAGGCGAAGCTCTGGCCGCAAAGGTCGACGCCGGACCGATTCCATTGGTCGACGGCGTGGTACGCTGGCGACTGAAGGATCTGGCACCGTGGATCTATGAGGAGTTCGGTGTTTCAGTGAGGGAGCAGACTGTTGGACGCACTCTGAAATCCCTGGGTTTCCGCAAGATTTCGGCCCGTCCTCGGGCTCACAACTTTGGTGCCCGATGTCCGGAACGGGGCGTCGGAGCCGCTCTTGTTCCCTCGCGGTGTGACACAGAGGCCATGGCCTTGCACCTGGCTGAAATCTCCGCCCAGATTGCGCACGGAGCCCACGCTGTCGGAATGCTTGACCAAGCTGGGTGGCATATGTCGCCTGCCGTGCAGGTACCCAAAAAAACCACACTCCTGCCAATCCCGGCACGATCACCAAAACTCGATCCAGTTGAAAATGTTTGGCAGTTCTAACAAGAAACGAACGGTGCCGTTGGGCACAAACGGGTCCATCCGGGGAGGCCTTTGCGTGGGAGCGCCGACGCCTCATCGGCCTCGTGTGCACGCCGGTGCGGGGGCCGCCGTCGG
>JANQJV010000338.1 GCA_028281465.1 Azospirillaceae bacterium
CTTTCTCATCCTGATTGTCGCTACCCTCCCATCTTGATTGTCGCTGGATACAAGCCGCCGACAGATACCCGCAGAGGCACTGGTCAACCTCCGTCGCCGACTGGAGGCCCTGCCTGCCCGCCATCCTGACCGATCAGAGATTCTCCGGTCCACGGCTGACCTGTACGGGGTATCACGGGCAACGGTGTACAGAGCCCTTCGCCCCAAAAATGTGCGCCGAGCGGATCGCGGCAAACCTCGCAAAATGAGCCTCGGGGAAATGGAGCGGTATTGTGAAATCATTGCGGCGCTTAAACTCCGTACCACCAACAAAAAAGGACGCCACCTGTCTACCGGTCGAGCACTTCAGTTGATGGAAGAACACGGGATTGAAACGCCAGCCGGTCTGGTCAAACTGCCACCCGGCGTGCTTCCTCGACCGACAGCCGACCGTTATCTCAAGGCATGGGGCTATGACTACGTGCGGCTCGCCCGTGCACCCGCTGCTGTCCGTTTCCAGGCGAAGCGATCCAACGAACTTTGGCAGTTCGACATGAGTCCATCAGATCTCAAGAAAGTCAAACAGCCGCTCTGGATTGAGCCAGGCAAAGGAATGCCAACTCTAGTGTTGTTCAGTGTGGTCGATGATCGCAGCGGCGTCGTTTACCAGGAGTACAGATGCGTCTATGGCGAAGAAGCGGAATCAGCATTACGCTTCTTTTTCAATGCCATGGCACCCAAACCTGAAGATGACATACCTCTCCAAGGAATCCCGGATGCAATCTACATGGACAATGGTCCGGTTTCCCGCTCGCACGTGTTCCAAAATGTAATGGCCTGTCTCGGTGTGCGGATCATGAACCATATGCCGGCAGGTAAGGACGGAAAACGTCCGACTGCGAGATCAAAAGGAA
Organism: Azospirillaceae bacterium; assembly: GCA_028281465.1. Classification (GTDB taxonomy): domain Bacteria; phylum Pseudomonadota; class Alphaproteobacteria; order Azospirillales; family Azospirillaceae; genus JANQJV01. The sequence goes on from JANQJV010000338.1 coordinate 894, forward strand.
AAGTCGAACGGCCATTCCAGACTGTGAAGGAAGTTCACGAGACCCTCTATCATTTTCACGAGCCTCAAGACGAAGCTGAGGCTAATCTTTGGCTCCGACGTTTTCTCGTCCGCTACAACGCTCAGGATCACCGCTCTGAACCGCATAGCCGCGTCGAGGATTGGATGCGACACCTGCCTGAAAAGGGTTTCCGCGAAATGTGCACCTGGGATCGGTTTTGTGCCTTCGCGCGAGAACCGGAACGGCGGAAGGTCGGAATGGACGCCAGGGTTACCATCGAGGGTGTCGCCTACGAGGTTACTCATGAGCTTGCTGAAGAGGAGGTCGTACTCTGGTGGGGGCTGTTCGATCAGGAACTCTATGTCGAGTTCGGCGAACGACGCTACGGACCTTACAGCCCGGTCGGCGGACCAATTCCGTTGCACAAGTACCGGAAATTCAAAAAATCCAAAGCCGAAGAACGAGCAGACCGAATTGCCGAACTGGCGGAACGGATCGGACTGCCGCAGTCGGTGATGGAGCATGGTGGTGCCCTTCCACCGGCAATCAAGCCTGTGACTCTGCCGACAGCAAGGGTGACATTCTCCGACCCCGATCCCTTTCAGACCTTGGCCTTTCCAGATGCTGTCACTGCCAAACGAGCTATCGCAGATGAAATCGGCATGGCACTGGCCAAGCTTGCGCCGGAGGATCGGTCCTACATCAACGACCTTCTGCAAGAGTCGTTAGCGAAAGAGCATGTGCTCGCCGGCGTGCGCGCGTACTTCAAGAAGAAAGTGGGAGGGAGTCCGATATGCTGACGGAGGTGATGGAACACTTCGGCTTGGCGCGGGATTTCCTTACTGCTGGGTATTATGAGACTGACCATCATCGCCAGCTCATCAAGGATGTGAAGGCGTCGATCCTGGCAGGACGCCTCGTGGCGATCGCCTGCATCGTCGGCTGCGGCAAGACGGTTCTCTTGAGGCACATCCAGGACGACCTCACCCGCGAGGATCGGGTCATTGTCTCCAAAAGTCTCGCGGTTGACAAAGACCGTATCACCATTCCAACGCTGATCACCGCTCTGTTCCACGACCTCTCACCAGACAAAGACCCGAAAATCCCGAGCCAAGGCGAGAAACGGGAGCGTGAGCTCCAACAGCTGGTCCGCCGTCGGCGCAAGCCGATCGCATTGTTCGTAGACGAGGCGCATGACCTGCACGCCAAAACACTCGTCGGATTGAAACGCCTGATGGAAGTGGTGGCGGATGGCAAGGGGATGCTCTCCGTCGTGCTGGTGGGCCATCCCAAGCTTCGTAACGACCTCCGGCGGCCTACCATGGAGGAAATCGGTTATCGCTCAGTCGTGTTCGAGTTCGATGGTATGGCCGGAAGCCAATTGGACTACACGCGCTGGTTGCTCGATCAGTGTACCGCCACCGATATCTCTGTCGAAGCGATGATCGAGGAGCCCGCCGTGGAACTTCTGGCCAACCGGCTGAGAACGCCGTTGCAGATCGAACAGCATCTGACGCTGGCATTCGAGGAGGCCTACCGGATCGGAGAGCGACCAATATCTGTGCAAATCGTCGAGAATGTGCTGTCTCGGCACTCCGATGATCTGGAACCGCGGCTGACCCGTCATGGTTATTCGGTTCGGTCTTTGGCCGATCAGTTTGCCGCCAAGCAGGGTGAGATACGCCAATTCCTGCGCGGCGATCTTGGTGGCGCCAGGGCGCAGGAGTTGACACAGCGCATGCTGGCTGCCGGTTTGCCGCTCTGAATTCCTCTGTTCACACAATGTGAGCACGATCCGATGATTGTAAGCGCGTCTCAAATAATCTGAGCAGAATCGCACTTATTGTGAGTACGAGCGGGTCTCCAGTCTCACCGAATCTGAGCAGAATTTGGCGATGATTGCGAGCACGGTCTCGGATGATTGCGAGCAGCTACAGCTAGCCAGGCAACCGCATGACCCCCAAGATTCTGAACAGTCCCAACGCGGTAACCGGTCTTGTCACGTGCGAATAGACCCGGCGGAGGGAGCGTCCGACCATGATCCATGCCCGTTCCGAGCCGCCGCTGGTCAGCGTCATCGTGGTCAATTTCAACGCCGGGACGTATTTGTCCCGCTGCCTGGCCGGCCTGGCCGACCAGACCATGACCGATTTTGAACTCATCTTGGTCGACAACGGCTCCACTGACGGATCGTTGGAGGCGGCTTTGGCCGAGATTGTGCTGCCCCGACTCACGGTGGATCGGGCCGGCTGCAATCTCGGATTTGCGGCGGCCAACAACCGGGCGGCGACCCGTGCCGCGGGTCGGTGGCTGGCGCTGCTCAACCCCGATGCGTTTCCGGATCCGCAGTGGCTCGCCCGGCTGACGGAGACAGCGGAGCGCCGCCCCGGCGTCGCCTTGTTCGGGTCGACCCAGATCGACGCCGTCGAGCCGGGCCGCTACGACGGCCTCGGCGACAACTACTTCATTACCGGCTTGCCATGGCGCGGCGGTCTCGACCGACCGTCGCACCAGGCGGCGCGGGACGGCGAGGTGTTCGCTCCCTGCTCTGCCGCCGCCTTCTACCGGGCCGATGTGTTTCGCAGCTTGGGAGGGTTCGACGAGCGGTTCTTCTGCTATGTGGAGGATATAGATCTTGGTTTCCGCTTTCGCTTGGCCGGCTTCCGGGCAATCCAGGCGGCCGGGGCCGTGGTGCGTCATGTCGGCGGCGCTTCCGCGGCGCGCCGATCCGGCTTTGCCCGCTACCACGGCACCCGAAATCTGATCTGGACCTTCGTCAAGAACATGCCTGGCCCGCTGTTCTGGACCGTTCTTCCGGCCCATGCGATCACCGTGTGCGCCCTGGTGCTGTGGGCCGCGACCCGGGGCGAGGGGGCTGCCGCCGCCCGCGGCGTGCGCGACGCCGTCCTCGGCCTGCCAGCTATCTGGGCGGACCGCCGGCGGTTGCAGGCGGCACGGTGCGTATCCTGGCTCGAAATTGCTCGGGCGTTGACCTGGTCGCCGATTTTGTTTGCCAGCCGCGGTCTCAAGGTCGTTGCCGAGCGACCGACACGCGGTCGGTGACCGAGCAGCTTCGCGCGGAGCTGCGATACCATATCTAAGAAGTTTTGATTTTTGGCAGCCACGGATACGGAGCCAGTGAGCAGAAGCGTCCAGCCACTGTTGTGAGGTCATTCCATACTCGGCAACAGGCACGAATAACGTGGTCGTGGTCTTTAAAAGTACGCTCCGAGAGGAGGTTTTCTTTGACACACTCCCACATCCGCTCCATTGGGTTGCACTCTGGTGAATAGGGTTGGTTGGAATACGATCGTCATAGTCTCCGGGACCTTCAGGGCGCCTGACGTGTTCCATCCGGCAGGGTCCATGGACCTCACGGGATGGGCGCAAGGCGCCAAGGCCAGGGAGAGTTCCTCAAAAAAGGGCTGCATCGCCTCGGTCGTCGTCATGGAGATGACGATAGCCGCTCCCGTGTCGCGATCGGGGCAGACGGCTCCTAAGATATAGTGAGACTTCCCGCGATGCCGGGAGATCGTCGCGCCGGGCCACAACGGGATGCTAGTGCCGCCCGAAAGAGCCGCTGCATGGCGGAATCCCAAATATGACCGCCGACGCCGTCGGCCTGCACATAACGGAGATTTTCCGCGAACTTCTGGCAGTGGGGACTCCTGGGGTGGCTGCTTCCGGCACACTTTTACCTCGGAGACCGGTGCCGAGGTCGGTGATCACGGTTCCGACCCATCGAGGGCCGGCTGGCGTGCCGCTCCCGGAACGCCAGCCGTCTCGCTTAAGGATTAGAACCTGAACCTGAGGCCGGCGGTGATACCGTGGGTATTCTGGTCTTTGCTGATGCGGCCGTTGTAGTCCGCGAACACATCAAGCTGGTCGGTGATCTGTGCTTTGACGCCGGCACCGAGGACGGCGGTGGCATCGCCCGGCTCGCTGCCACTGACCGTGAAGGTATTGCCGCCGCCGGCAAACTGCGCCGAGATGTCCGGCCGGCTGTCCAGCAGTTCCTGCTCCCAGGCGGCACGCAGTTCCGGCACCACCACGAGACCGGACGTGCCCTCGAACGGGAACGCCACCCGCACCCCAAGCTGGCTCTGCAAGGAGTCGAAGTCCTGATCGCCATAGGTCACGTTCAGGTTGTTGGCCCCGGTTTCGGTGAAGCCGTCCATGTTGAAGTCTTGGTAGGCGAGGCCGAAGCTGGGTTCGACGATGGCGCCGGAGAACGCAGCCGTATAGCCGACCTTACCGGCGATCGAGAACAGGCCACCGTCGGTGGAGCCGCTCGCGGTCCGGTTGATGGTGCCGAAGTTGATGTTGCGGCTGGTGTCGATGTCCTTCCAGGTATAGCCAAGATTGCCGCTGATGAAGATGTTGCCGGTAGTGAAGCTGCCGTAGCCGCCGAAGTAGTAGCTGTCGACCTCGGCATTGTTACCGCCGGCCGCGCCGATGGAGTCGAAGTCAAGATCCTCGTAGGCATAGCCGAACGATACGCCGAACACCGCGCCGGATGCCTGTCCTTCGATACCGAGCATGCCGCCGATGGCGTCACGATCGAAGCCGATGCCGTTGCCGTCGCCGTCGACACTACCGATCTGGCCGATCGGCTGCACCCAGGCGGCCCAGCCAGTGCCGCCGCTGGTCTCGCCGCCGTTGAGGCCGAGGGCGGCCATCTCGGTGATCGAGGTCTGGCCGACGATGCGCTCGTGGTTGGCGCGGCGGTCGAGCACGTCACCCATGGCCTGTGCGGTGAAGACGCCGGAGGTCGCCACGCTCGCCGTGGTGCTGCCGCTGACCTGGTTGTAGATGACTTCCAGATCCTCAGCCGAGCGCGGGAACAGGTTGTCGAAGATGGTCTTGTTGTCGCCGGTGAGGCGCTGGCCGGCGGTCGGACGGAAGCTCTGCAGGCCCGATGCGGCCGCCACCTCGTTCTCGGACAGAGAAATGCCGGAAGACTCGAGGTTGTTGAAGTTCGATGGCGTCACATGAATCGTGATGTCACTGGTATCGTACACGACGTCGAACTGGGTGTTCGACAGGAGTCCTGTGGTCGGCTGCGTGACGGTGGCGAAAGCGCCAGAAACGGTGGCGTTGCTCACGATCGTGAAGCCCTGGCCGACGATCGGCGTAAAGTCGTTGTCGGCCGGTGCACTGATGCCGCGGGTAACCGGTGCCAGGGTGCCGCCGGCGACATAGGCTGCGTTGTTGCCGACGCCCAGCACCTGGTCATGGAAACCGGCACCGGTGCCGGCGGTGGCGCCGTCGATTTCGATGGTCTGGGTGCCGGTGTTCGTGAAGGTGCCGGTGATCTGCATGATACCCGGCGAAGTACCCGGGTTCACATTGCCACCGTCGTTGTTGGTCACGTTGATGAAGGTGGCATTGCCCGAGAGCGTACCACCGGAATCAACCGTGAAGCTCCCGTTGACGGTGGTTGTGTTTTCCACGACGACCGTTTGATTGGCGGGCACGGTGGCGTCGGTCGAGATCGTGGAGTTTTCAACCGTGACCGTGCTGGTGCCGTCGGTGTTCGCAACCACGGTCACCGTGCCAGTCGTGCCCACCTCGATGGTAGCGCCGCCGGCGAGCCGGGTATCCACGACTGTCGCGTTTGCATCGGTGCCGGTGATCTTCGTGGTGGTGGAGTTTTCAGTGGGCGTCTGAGTCTCTGTCGTGTTGGTGCCTTCATTATTATAGACATTCTGCGCAACCGCGTTTCCAGCAGACAGGGCAACCCCCGCCATAAACGCCATGAGCACAGAAGCCAAGGCGACGCCACGGTTGAGCCGTTGTCCCGTCGCACAGGCAAGCGCATGGCCGCAAGATCGCCTCATGATCTGCATCCTCCGTATGCTATTCCTGCAATCCGTATCCGCATCGTCCGCCACTGCCCGGTCACGATCGTTGATCTCGGTGAAATGCCATCCAGATCGCCATCGTGGCGTGGCGCACTCTCGCAGATTCCTGCTTGCGATATCCCATGTACTCCTCGATCCTGCAATCCACGCTGATCGGCGGCAGTGCAAATAGCCCGCGGTTGTGGCTGGCTTGCATCGCCTTCGGGCATCACTGACGAGCTCCAAGCGCCGGCATGTTGTCAAAAGTCTGCTCCGGCGTGGCGATAAATCCTATTTGAACCGCGCGATCATGCCATCAAACCTTTCGCAGGACTATCGGGGTGATGTCGACGCGACCGTTGACGCGCCGGTCGTGCACGGCGTCTGCTTCATTGGCGTTATGATTGCCCTGTTTTCCCATGCCGCTGCTTACATACCGGTACCGATCGGACTGTGGTCCGATTCCGAACCGATCGGGGCCGCCGTTCATCTGGGCGGTGCGATCGCTGCCGCCGGACTTGCCGGCTTCTCCTGGTCTCAAAAGGCTGTCGTGCTCACCGCTTTCCCAAAGATCGTCACAACGACGGCCTTGCTGCTGGCGGTTTGGTCCCTGGTTGGTGCGCTGTTCGCCCGCGATATCGGGCTTGCTTTGGTGGGCAGCCCGCAGACCGGCGAAGGACCGGTTCTGTTTTTCAACTTTGCCGTCCTTTTTCTTGCAGCGGCGGTGCTTGCGCGCAGCCCGGGTTTTCGGGTGGCGCTCGGTATCGGGCTTGCGGCGGCGAGTGTTGCCGCACCGCTGCTCGCCGTGCTGGCGGATATCAGGGTTTACTTCTTCGACGATTGGTTGCTTCCGATCGCGATCTGCGCTCCTGCCGCATGCCTTCTGCTCATTCGGGAACGAATGGGCCGGTTCTTGGGGCTGGCAATCGCCTTTCTGCTTTTTGCCGTTCTGACCGGTGTGACAGCCAACCGCACTGCCCTGATGGTTGCCCCGCTTGTAATCCTGTCCTTGATCGCCTTGACGTGGCCCGGTCGGTTCGAGAAGGGTTTTTGGCTGCCTCTTCTGGCCGGCACGGCGGCGGCGCTTCCGGTTGTCCTGTGGGCAGCACTTCAGCTCCTCGCTGAGGTGATGTGGGTCGAGAGCCTCTGGTCCCGCGCCCATCTTCATCACATGTTGTTGACGGAGCTTATTGACCGACCCTGGGCGATTCTCGTCGGCTCGGGCTGGGGGCACCTTCCGGACGTCGTGGCTCGATCCCTGACGACCGCGGGAACCCCAATCTGGGACGTGGAAAACTGGGATCTTTTGCGGCGCGATATCGTCGATGCACATCATGTCGGACTGAATTCCGTGATCATGGGCGGTTTGCCGGCCGCCGGGCTGCGTCTCTTGCTTCTCGCCGCTTTGCCTTTGGCCGCTTCGCCCCGCCATCGGCCTGCTGCCGGTTTCATCGCCGTCGCCTTGGCTGTGTACGACTCGCTATGGTTCCGCCTTCCGGACGTGTTGCCGGTGATCGCCGTCGCCTATGCCGCGCTGGTGGAGTCGCGTGACCGGCGCGAGCGCTGGCGCGCAGGCCGCCGATGGGTGGCGAGGACCGGGCTGGCTTCTGTCGCCGTGTTGTCGGCTGTGCTCACCGTCGGGCTCATTGCGGACGGCGCCGCGATCGCTCCCCATCGCGATGATACGAGCGATCCGGGCATGATCGTCCGCGCCGTCGCGGCGGGCGAGGTGCCTGGTGCCGGACTGCGCCGCTCGCTCTACGCGGCCGAACTATTGAGCTTGGCGGCTCACCACTGGCGTCGTCACCCGGACCCAAAACCCGACGTCATCGTCACCGATCTGCTGACGATCACCGAGCTGCCGGCCGATCTCCGGTCGCCGCGTCTGCTGTTCGTGTCGCTCGTCTGGGTCGGTGAAATCCTCCACCACCGCCCTCACATCGTCGACCCATCGATGGTGGCGCGGTGGCGACAGGCCGTGGTCCGGTCGTTGTCCGAGGCGCCGCGGCGTTCGGATCTGGCCGCCGCCTACCTGTCCTGGCTCCACAAGGCCGGGCGCTATGCCGACGTGATCAAGGAAGCGGAGCGGCTGTTCCGTGGCAGACTGCATGATCCGATCCGCCTTTGGTACGCGGGCGCGGCCATGACCCATTTAGGCGACCCTCAGCGTCGCCAGGCCGGACTGCAACTAATGCGGCGGGCGCTTTCCGAGAACGTCGGGCTGCTGATCAAGATCGATTCGGCACTGGTGGCACAGGTCCGTGCGGAAACGCATCCCTGATCCCGTGGTGTTTTTTCCTCGGCGCGGGTGGTTTCGGTGTACCGGTCGGCGGCTGCTTGATCATCCGATCCGCCGGCTCGGATCAGAGCATAGAGGGGTGATCCCAGCGTCCGCAGACGTCATCGAGCGGGCCGAAATCCAGCAGCCTGCCATGCCTGGTCTGGTCTGGATTTCGTGGATGATGTGGCGCAGAACGTCGGAATAGGCGGTATTGATGGGATGCCCGGCCGCGGTGTGCAGGCCGCCGATGTCGAGAGCGGTCTCCGCCAGCCGGGTGGCCGATACCATGTCTTCCCCGGCGAGAACGCCGTGAAGCACCAGGGTCTCGCGCAGGGACGCGTTCGGGACGGCGCTGAACCCGGTGCTGAGCACGGCGAGGGTGCGTCCTCGGCGGATCACTGTCCCACTCTGCGGTGTCAGCAGCCCTGAGCAGACCCGGCTCAATGTCGTCTTGCCGGAGCCGTTGTCGCCCAGCACGGCGACGCAGTCGCCTGGTCGGAGCGACAGCGAGATCCGGTTCAGCGCCGTACCACCGGGTAGGGGAACACTAGTCGAGCTGGCGTGTTGCCGACGTCACATGGGTGACGGTCGTTGCCGGTGCGGTTCGCTCTGACGACAGATGTGGCATCTTCCGGGTTCTCATGTCACGGGCGATTAGCGACGGGACGAGACTGAGAAATCGTAGCCACAGCACGAGCGAAATCGTGACCAGCGCCCATCCGGGATAGGATTCAGAAAAATGCTTGAAGAAGTAATATGACCCACTGCGGGCCTTATGCCATTCGACAAGCAGGCTCGACACCTCGCTGGTGCCGCCGATATGGAGGAGGTGCAGATCCGAAATATACAAAATCTTACCTCCTGACTTAATAATTCGCAAACATATCTCCGAATCTTCCACATGTAGGAACATTTTATCATCCATGCCGCCGAGCCGATTATAGTGCTGGCGCAGAAACACCATAAACGCACCGGAAATCGTCGGGACTTCATGCACGCCGGTGCCGAGATCGGTTTCGTGAACGTGGAAACGCCGGAAGTGCGGATGGTTCGGGAACAGCCGGTCCAACCGGGTCAGTTCCACCAGAGCCCGCCATGGAGTCAGCGTCTCTCGGCGGCTGCCTTGCTGTTCACGTCCCCGTCGATCCAAAAGCTTGCCGCCGCATAGCCAGGCGTCCGGCCGATCGTGGAACGCCTGGCGCATCTTGATGAACGCGTCCTTCGGAACGATCAGGTCCGGATTGACGAGGGCGACGAAATCGCCCCGGGAGGCGGCAACACCAAGATTGCAGCCGGCGGCAAAGCCGATGTTGCGGCCTGGAGTGATCACTCGGATCGCTTCGTGTTGCCGGGCCAGATCGGCGAGCCAATCGCGCACCGCCGTGTCGTTGCCGTTGTCGACGAGAACGATCTCGGACACCTCGTCCGTGGCAAGCAATGCTTCCAAACAGTCCCGGAGCACGGGACCGGTACGATAGGTCACGACGATGGCCGAGACCGCTCCGGCTTCCATACCTATCGGGCTTGGGACGGTAGGATGTGGGGCAGCAGGATTTGGCCACATCGTACCGGCAACGGCCGAGCTGCCTTGACTACCGGGATGAACGGTGGGGATAGTCTTGGCCATCATCGCATCCGACTGTTGCAAAAGGACCTTGTTGCCGATGTGGGGACGACCATGCATACGGCTGTGGTAGCGGCGTTCCGGGGCGATGTCAACGCGAGCGGGGCGGCGTGAAACGAAAGGTTGTAGAATCGCGGTGATGGGCACATGGCTACGCTCCAGGGTTTTCACTGGCGATTGCATCGCAACCGTGTTGACGGCCGTCGTCACCCTGCCGCTTTGGTTCGCGATGTGGCCGGACGTGCCCATGCCGGCCGAAGCCGTGCAGCGCATCTAGGGGTTCCCGTACCGTTTTTGCAGAAAGTGACGGGGACTGTTCAGAACCTGGGGGGTCATGCGGTTGTCTGGCTGGCGGGCGGGTTCCTGGGAGTGTGGTTGTTGATCATTTCGAGACGAACGGCGAGGACGGCCTGGGCGCCGGCGGCGGACCAACGCATGTGCTGCTGCTTGTTCATGCGCCGGTTGACCGTCGACGGTGTCTCGGGAGCTTGGCAACGGCGCGACCGAGCCGGCGTGCCGGTGCCGCCGTCCGACCCAGTCGCGGACGCTTGGCGTCGGATACCTCCAGGCGACAGTCGATACGGTCGAGTGCCGCCCGGGCTCTGTCCAGCTGGCCGTGTCAGAGCCGGCAATGCAAGCTGTCGAGCAAGCGACGGATCGCAGGACGGGTCCGATGCTCCCGGTTGGTTTGCGCCGGCAGCCCCTTGGCCGTGGGCTTGGCCACTTGGACTCGCCGCGCCAGGTGAGGCCAGTCCAGACCAGACCGCTCCGAAATGCCGGCCTTGACCAGGTACCCACGCAGCATTTCGTCACCATTGGTGAAGGCCGAAATCGAGGTGTCGGCGTGTTTGCCGAGGCGGCAGAGCGCAGCCGCGATCGGTCCGTGCGGTTCGTCCATGGCCACGATAACGATACGTGGCGCGCCGACCAGCGCCCGCGCGGCGTCGAAGCCCTCCAGCTCCACCATCTCGACCGGGCCATGGCCTGGCTCGGCGAACCGCTGCCGGAAAGCGATCAGACCGCTCTGGTTCAGCAACCGGGATCGTTCCGGCCCCTCTGGTGCCGCGCTGCACCAAGGATCGGGTCGAAGAGGCCCTGTTCGCCCGGCGCCGCGACCTGTTCACCGACCTCAGCGTCGCGTTCATGGACACCCCCTCGCTCTATTTCGAGGGGCGTGGCGGTGAAACCCTGGGCAAACGCGGTCACAGCAAGGACCATCGCCCCGATCTGCCGCCGAGGGTGGTCGGCGTGATCATGGACCAGACCGGCCGGCCGGTGTGCTGCGAGATGTGACCCGGCAACACGGCCGACGTGACGACGCTGATCCCGGTGATCGACCGCCTGCACACGCGCTTCGGCGTGCAGCGCGTGTGCGGGGTCGCCGACCGTGGCATGATCAGCGCCGACACCATCGAAGCGCTGGAGGAACGCAAGCTGGAGTATCTCCTCGGCGTGCGCGAGCGTTCCAGCCGCGAAGCCCGCACCGTGGTGCTCAGGATACCGGACCGTTCGTCCCGCTGGTCGTCACCCGCAAGAACGGTGCGGAGACCGACCTGGAAGCCAAGGAGGTCAAGGTCGGCGGCCGGCGCTACCTGAAAACGCCGGCCGGTGACCATTTGCCCATCGACGAGGCACGGATCGAGCAGGACGCCCTGTTCGACGGTGTGTATGTCCTGCGCACCAACACCCGGCTGACGCCCCCCGCAGGCGATGCTCCGCTACCGCGAGCTGATCAAGGTCGAACGGCTGTTCCGCAACGCCAAGACCCTTCTGGAAACCCGCCCGATTTACCACCAGACCGACGCCGCCATCCGCGGCCATGTATTCTGCTCGTTCCTGGCGCTGGTCCTGGCCAAGGCACTGGAAGAGCGGCTGGCCGCGCGCGGCGTCGAGGCCGAATGGGCCGATATCCTGACCGATATCGACCGAATGCAGGAGATCGAGGTCGAGCAAGACGGCAAGCGCCTGATGCTGCGCACCCCGGCCAGCGGCTGCGCCGGCAAGGTGTTCCAGGCCGTCGGCGTCGCTCTGCCGCCCAACGTGCGCGAACTCACGCCGTCACCCCAGCCCAAACCAATCCAGACCGGCGATCCTTCGAAATCTACCCAAGTGGAGTGCTACGCGCCACGAATCCGACCATAATCCATTGAAATTAGACAATTATATCCAAACCGGTGTCAAAGTTCAGTGAGACGGTAGGGCCAGACCGGTTTTTCGTGCGAGGAGGCGCCAGGAGAAGGGCAGAGTTCCATGCGGCGCAGAACCGAAAAGCCAGCTTGGTCAAATGCCGACATCCATTCGGCGAGACGTATCTCATGCTCGCCCTTGTCACGTCGGCGCAGTGCCTGGTCAGGGTACCCCTTGCGCTGAAGCCACGCCGTTGGATAGAGAACACCCAACATGAAGGCCCCTTGCGCCTCTGTAAGCCGGTCATTGTGAGCACGACCCAAAACGATGAACGGCGCAGCGGCCTTCCGACTTCACGCAATCGCCCACCCCAAGGCGCCGAGATCGAGTTCACTGTTCAAGTTGGGCTTGAAAGGGCAGGTCGGCTCGGCAATCGATACGTCGCTCGGCCCGTTCGCTGAAGCCCGCCTTGGCCGCTGCCACGGCCTGTGTGTGCTGGGTTCGGTAACGCATAGACAGTCTCACTTGCTGGTCGGTCACATGGGGTCGCGGCATCGAGAAGCGTCTTCCTGGGCGGAAGACATCCCGATACCCAGTCACCAGACCCCTGTCAGGAGCCGATCACCCAATCCGGTGGTCGGCTTTACTTGCCGGTGGGGCTGTGTCGTTCCGAGCCTACGTCCATCGAGTAGGCGCGGGGATTACTCCCTCGCGCGCCGGGTCACCGGAGGTAGTCACCCACCTCCGGTTCCCACAGAACGTAGCGTGCGGTTTTCCCGCAC
>JANQJV010000348.1 GCA_028281465.1 Azospirillaceae bacterium
CTCGACCGTATCGACGGATACGCCCTTCGCGACTAAGCTTGGCCCTGACGCAAATCCACTCCGTCAGAATGCACCTGATGTATCGACCGATGCTCTAGAGCATGTCTTGCAAATATAGGGCCAGTTCCCAGGTTCCACGAAGCAGGTTAATACTCCCGCTCGAATATCCACTGTTCAGCACTCGATGCTGTCTATCGAATATACTGCCCGCATTGTCTTGCTTCCCCACTCCAGAAGTTTTTGGCGTGTCGGATCATCGGCAATCTGAGCCGCCGCTGCGAGACAGCCTACAGTAACATGGTGTTGAAGCATCGCCATTGTCCTGGCTTCATCTGCGGGAACATTGCTTCCAAATTTTTCCCGGAAAGCGACAATTCTTTTGAACACTTCGGCCTGATGCGACGCTTCGAGCGCGACCAGTTCTTCGGTACTGCCCATGGCGCGAAATAACTGCCAGTGCGCTCTGGAATTTATTTTTTCGTTCTGGGTCAAGGATTCGAAAACCGCATCTGCAAGCTCACCAATAGACCCGCTGCCATCAAAACGTGATCCGACATCATCGAGCCGTTCAAGGGTTTGCTTAAGCCAGAGGCGGAACAGCTCATAGAAGATCGCCTCTTTATTCGGAAAGAACTGATAAAGTGACCCAACGCTGATTTTCGCCTTCTTGGCGATTGCGTTGGTCGTTATCCGGTCCGCTGGGCCATCGCCCAGCATGGCCATCGTGGTTTGAAGAATCAGCTGAACCTTTGCCTTGGACCGCTCTTGTTGAGCAGTTTTACGTTTTGAAACACCTTCTATCGCCGCATCGGCCGCCATTCTTCTCCCCCTAAAATCCGATACCTTTTCGTGGTCGTGACGCCGTGTCTCGCGTCAGCGCGCCACGGCTCCTCTATACAATCCTATTGTCTCGCGTTGGAAGGTGCATCGTGCCGCCAGTAGGCAAGCGAAAACGGCTCCCCGTTGGGTCTTCCGGTTCGACGCGGAAGTCCAGACGCTGAAGGACACGATAACGCTGGCCGAGGCTGAACGTTTCACGGAAGGGGCTCGTAAATTCAAAGATGCGCAGGGACAGCCAGGAACTGTACTCTCACAGCAACTACACGCGGCGGCTCAGCAGCACCATAAGGAAGGGCGTTCCTACCAGCGCGGAAATCAATCCCGCCGGCATCTCATAAGGGAAGTATCCGTAGCGACCTATCCAGTCGGCAACGATCATCAGGCTGGCGCCGGCCGATGCCGAGACAAGGATCTGCCCCCTGGCCCGTGTGAAGCCCAGTTGCCGGGCAATATGGGGGGCCATGAGCCCTATGAAACTGAGCGGTCCAACGAAGAGTGTCGCGGCCGCGGTCATGAGACCGGCGAGACAGAAGAGCAGGAAACGTGCCCGGCGCACCGGGAGCCCTATGGCAGATGCTGCGCTATCTCCAAGGTCCAGACCATTGATCCATCGTGCAAAACTAAGAGCAGCCAGAGTCAAAAGCACCGACAAAACGGCAATCAAAGCCGCGCTCTCAACCGTTGCACCATAGGTCGATCCGCTCATCCATCTGAGCAGAAGCAACGACCGAAGATCGCCGCTGGCCGCGAATGCGCCTATAAGAGCATCGAGCAGTGCGGTGACGGCAATGCCGGCGAGAACCATGCGCTCTGCCTGGAATCCGTTCTTTCGGTTCATCAGGAGGATCAGGCCCATAATGCCAAATGACCCTACCGCGGCGCAGGCGATGAGAGGCAGTATCTGGCCAGGCGTGAGGAAAAAAACACCAAAGGCAAGCCCCAGCATGGCGCCGGAGCTGACGCCAAGAACCTCCGGGCTCGCCATGTCATTGCCCGCCAGCCTTTGCAACAAGACACCTGCTGCCGCAAGCAAGCAGCCGGCCGCTGCTGCGCTTAGCACCCGCGGCACCCTTAGCTCCAGGAGCAGGTCATAGGCGCTGCTGGAAAAGACCAGATCCCACGCCCCGGAGGCATCCCGGCCGAACAAAATCGAAGCCGCGAGAAGCCCCAGTGGCAACACCGCACCCAGGGATGCGGTGGGAAGAACCGGCCATGACCAGCGTGTGACCGTGTAAGGCATCTGATCCGGAGCCTGCAGGCTGCGCGTCCCACGCAGGAGGAAGAGCAGAAGCGGACTGCCGAAAAGCGCGGTCACGGCCCCGGTCGGAACGAAGTTGGACAGCGGCCCTGCCAAAAGCTGAATGGCATTGTCCGTCATGAAAAGAAGACATGCACCAACCAGCGTTGACCACACGATTTGCGCCTTAACCGTGCGGGCGCCGGCAAGGCGCGCAAGCGCGGGGGCTGCGAGCCCGATAAATCCGATGACGCCGACGGCACTGGTCACGATGGCCGCGAGGCCAATGGCGATGACGACGGTAAGGAACCGCAAACGCCCGGGAGAAGCCCCCAACGCCCGGGCGCCCTCGTCGCCAATGCTGAGAATTCCCAGTGGGCGGACAAGAAACAGTGCGGCCACGCCCAAAACGGCCAGTTTCGGCAATAGCCCCAGCGGTATGGACCAGTCCTGCTGCGACAAGGACCCCGCGCCCCAGATGAAAAGACTGACCAGATACCGGTCGTTCAACAGGACAAGCAGGGTCGCGGCAGCGCCGCAATAAAGACTGACGACAAGCCCTCCGAGCACGAGGGTAACCGGAGAAAAATTGCGCCTGGAAACGACGGCAAAGACAACGCTTGCCGCCACCAGACTGCCCGCCCCGGCCACAAGATCACGACTGAACGCGATCAGTGCCGGTGCAAACAGAGAGGCCAGAACGAGGGCCAGATGCGCGCCTGCCGAAACACCGAGCGTCGTTGGTGACGCGAGCGGGTTTCTGAGGGCAATCTGCAAAAGAACGCCGGAGAGTGAGAGCGCGGCACCGCACAGAAGGGCTGTCGCCATGCGCGGAAGCACCGAATGAAGCGCGATCATACGCTCGACGCTGTAGCCCTCCGGATGAGACAGCAACAACGGTAGATAGGCGGAAATGAGCAGCCAGCTCAAAAGTCCGGCAGCAAGAAAAAGCCCGCCTGTAAGCCACGGGGCACGATTGGTCGTGACGGCCGCAATCATGCGGTTTGCTCTTCGAGATAGTCCGCCAGAAGGCTTGCGAAGCGAAGCGCGGAGGGCACCATGCCGAACGTCAGCACAGCCGGGAAGACGTGGTAGTTGCTCTGTTCAACCACCGGCATCGTCCGCCAGATCGGACTGGAGGCCAGCGTCGGTTTGATCGCGTCCAGGATCGGCTCGAAGGCGATGAGATGCATATCGGGCGGCGCATGACGGGCCAGCTCCTCGAGCCCGACCGTTGCAAAGCCCCAATAGTTGGTCGGACGCGTCCAGGCATTTTGCAGTCCAAGCCGGTTGAGGACATCCTGATACAGGCTGCTCTTGCCATAAACCCGCACATGCCGGTCATCCATGAAGTTGACCAGGGTGACCGGTGGCCGTGGACGGGATGCGAGGTGGCCCTTTAATGCGGCGAACGCAATATCGGATTGTCGCAGATAGGATTTGGCCCTGTTTTCAATGCCGCTGAGCGCCCCGAGCCTCAGCGTTTCGCGAAACGCGTTTTCAAGCGGTGCCCCGCTTTGGTCATAGACCGATATCATGTGAACGGGAGCAATGATCTCAAGACGATGCCGGAGCACCTCTGTGTAAGGCGTTGTGATGATAAAATCGGGTTGAAGGGCCGCGATCACCTCGAGGTTTACGACAAGATCCTGACCGATGTTTTCAACACTATCGGGCAGGGCCGGTTCTACCACCCATCTGTCCCAGCGGTCACTCGACTGCACGCCCACGGGCGGCAATCCGAGCGAAATCAGCGTTTCCGCGGAGGCATAGTCGAGCGAAACGATACGCTTGCCGGTCGCCGCAAACGCCGGCGCCAAGGGGGCCGTCATGGCCGCGCCTATCCCGAGAAGCAGGGTCCTGCGGTCAATCGACATAGGCCAGAACACCCTCACCGCCCGGATGCGGCATCACGTTCATGGCGATGCCGAATATGTCCTTCAGCAAAGGCGCCTTCAGGAGCATCTCCGGCGTATCGTCCGCAATGCACTCCCCGGCTTTCAGCGCGATCAGCCTGTCGCAATAGCGGGCCGCCATGTTGATGTCATGCAGGACGATGACGGCCGCAAGGTTCCGGGATTGGCTGAGGCTGCGCACAAGATCCAGAACTTCGACCTGATGGGATACGTCCAGTGCGGAGATCGGCTCATCCAGAAGCAGGCATTTCGCATCTTGGGCGACCATCATGGCAATCCAGGCCCGCTGGCGTTCGCCGCCCGACAGGGTGTCGACAAGGCGGTCTGCGAGACGGGCAATATCCGTGAGCTTCATGGCCGTTTCGGTCTTTTCGGCGTCAACTTCGCTGAAGCGGCCGAAGGCGCCGTGCCAGGGATACCGTCCAAGGGCGACCAGTTCGCGCACCAGCATGCCGCGCGTCGCCGGCGGGTCCTGCGGCAGATAGGCGACCGACCGTGCCAGTGCCCGCCTGTCCCAGTTGGCCAAAGCCTTTCCGTCAAAGCGCACCGTTCCGGCGGTCGCGGGGATCTGGCCTGCCAGGAGCTTAAGCAATGTGGTTTTGCCGGA
The DNA here is from genome assembly GCA_028281465.1 of Azospirillaceae bacterium. GTDB lineage: Bacteria > Pseudomonadota > Alphaproteobacteria > Azospirillales > Azospirillaceae > JANQJV01. The sequence goes on from JANQJV010000348.1 coordinate 4,601, forward strand.
CCCGTTATGGCCGATTACACCGGTAACGCATGCTGGTGGAAAGGCGATTTTGTCAATGGAAACCAAACGCTTCCCGCTAACCGCAACTTGAGCACCTTCGCAAACGAAGCAGGCGCTGCCGGCATCCGCATGTTCCGCCGGAGTCGTTGTGAGCACGGCTACTTTTCCTCGCCCGAATGTCAAGGCACCGCCGGGCTGAACCGGCGGTGCCTGAAGCGTCAGAACTTGACGGTGTATTTTGCCGAGAAGGTCGTCCCAGGGGCTTTTACGTAATAATAGTCGTCATACCCGAAAGCGACGACTGAATACGATTGCTGGAGTACGGGAACGTAGTCAGCATTGAGCATGTTCTCCACCCCGAGCGAAAGCTTTGACATCGGATTGAACTCAAAGTCCGCAAACGCATCGACGATGAAATAGGAGTCGATGGTTTCGAGGCCCGTGAATTGATCACTGTCGGGATCGCGGTTGCCGGAATACAGGCCCTGCAGGCGGAAGTTCGCCCAGTCCCAGGGAGCATACTCGACATAGCCGGTCAGTTTCAGCGGTGCAATCCGATCGGAGCCGAGGTCGGAATCATACTTTCCGTCACCATCTGTATCGTACTCACCCTCCAGCCAGGTCAGCGTTCCCCCGACAGCGACCTGATAGGTAACATCATAGTTGGCGGTAACTTCCACACCCCAAATCTGCTCCGGTGAGAGAACAATATCGAGGTTCTGATCATAGGTTACACCGTTGTTCGACTTGTTATAGAAACCGGTGATCGAAGCGTCCCACACGCCTCCCTCTGCACGCAGGCCCAATTCATAGCTGTCGGTCTTTTGCCCTTCTTCCTCGAGCCGATTGACATTCGTGAAGCCGGCGCTGTTGTAGAGCAGTCGACCCAGATCGCCGAGCTGGAAGCCCTGTGAGAAACCGCCAAAGACCGTGAAGGTCTCGTCCAGGTCAAACGCGCCGGAGATGTTGAACAGGGGCTCGCGGAAAGTGAGCGTGCCACCTTCGACGGCGGTCCCGACGGCATTGGTGAAGTCGCTGATATCGACGCTGAGATGTTCATAGCGAATGCCGCCGGTCAGCGTGGCGCGTTCATCGAAGAGGTCGGCTCGCACTTGCGCAAACGGCGCCAGTCCAAGGAGTTCATATTCAGGAGCGCCTGTCGGGCCATCGATCGGGTTGATCTTGGTGTTGTCGTTCAGGACATCCAGGCCCCAAACGATGTCAACTGGCAGACGGTCCCACGGGACAGGCGTGTCGAAGGTGGCTCTGCTGCCGGCTTTCTGTGACTCGGTTTCGTACTGGTCGTATTGAAATCCGAAGAATTCAGTCCGCGTGAATGTTGTTGTATTGTCGTTGTAATATGACTGAAGCTCAAAGGTCCCACCAAGAATATCATCGTTGGTATAGGTCCCGTTCAGTGTCAGATTGTCCGTGCCAGGCGTGCGCGTGTTCAGGTTGCCCCGTGACGGCTTCGCGCTGTCATTGCTGGGTCGGCTGCCACCTGAAACCACTCCTGCCCAGTCGCTGTCCTGCCAATAGCGGTATTTGTTCGCGCTGATTTCAAACCTGTGATGTACGTGCTCGTAGCCGAATTTTCCGAGGAAGTTATAGGCGTAGATGTCGTCGGTACCGCCCTGAGCGCCGAAAGAGTCTGGCGGTCGCCGCTCGCCGTCAGCCGTGAATGACGCTCCGGTGTCTTCCCAACTGCCGTTTGCAAGATAGAAAAAGCCATCTGTCGCGCCCGATGCGCCGGCTTCTGTCAGGTAGGAAAAGGATTCGGAGAGATCGGTCGGTGACGTTTTGACACCTGCTCTCAGATGAGCGTTGAACTCGCCATCCTCCGGCCGCTTGGTAATGATGTTCACCAATCCGCCAGGAGCGCCGAAACCGTAGGCGGCAGTTGCTCCACGAACAACCTCGATCTGGCCGATCGCAGTCGTGCTGATGCTGTTCAGGGCGCGGTAGTTGTTGTTCAGATTGTTTGTTTGTGGGACGCCATCGATAAGCGTCAGGAAATTTCGCCCGCGCAGGGTCTGGCCGTATTCGGTCAGATTTTCCGTGGACTGGCCGAAACCCGGCACCGTTTTGGACAAGATCTGCCCGATGGTGGCGTTTACATTGGATTGGCGCTGAACCTCGTCTTCGGTCACGACCGAGACGGATACGGTTGCCTCTGAAATCGGCGTCTCGGTCCGCGTTGCCGACTTTACGACGATGAGGTCCAGAAGCGTCGCGTCCTCGAAGTTGAGCACCGGCTCTTCCGCCGATGCCGGCTCTTGAGCATAGGCTCCCTGTACAGCCGCCAACAGCGCGGCTGTCACCAAGCATGGATATCTCAACGTGTACCCCTTCCCGCTTTTGACAAATTCCCGGCGTTCGCCTTGGAATGTTCGCTAGGGTTGTCTATAAATTCTGACTCTTACATTCAGAAATAAATATGAGCCTTTGCTCGCGTTTTGTGCGGGAACGTTGCAAATCAGAAACACAAACTTTTTCGGCTAATTTTATATAACAAAATCAATGCCTTATTGCCTTGTATATCAGATGCTCGTGAGCTGCTTGCCGGTCCGGTCGGCTGCCACGAACCCGAAGTTTGGCTTCAAACGATGTTTGATGTCATGGGCAAACCCGCTTACGCAGACTTGAACCACTTGAGGAGGGGGCATGGAGCCGGTTCCTGCTCAGCGGTGTCTCTTAACGAACGCTAGAGCATCGGGCGATACATCAGCTGCATTCTGCTTGTTTGCGCTGTGGCGATCCGGCGGTGAAACGACCGCAGCGCGATGCCGCGCATCGGGCAAGGG